>DBYV01000066.1:0-20126 GCA_002310995.1 bacterium UBP6_UBA1177
AAATTCTAAGCATACGGAAGCAAAGCGTCTTGTGCAATCATGCCTGTTTGATAATGTGACTGAAGGCTGTGTCACATCTCATTCCCTCACAGATGTTTTTTATATTTTGCGAAAGTATCACCGTTCGCCTGAAATCCGCAGAAAATTTATTCTGATTATGGTAAATAATTTCATTATCCTTACCGAAAATAGAGATCTGTTTCTTGAATCGTTAAACGATCCGGCATTTTTCGATCTCGAAGACGGATTACAGATGAAATGTGCAGAGAATGCCGATCTTGATTACATCGTTACCGAAAATCTCAAAGATTTCAAAAACTCTAAAATTCCGGCAATCAGTATTGAAGAAGCTCTGAAAAAACTTTGAAAACCCACGGATTTAACTCGAAAACTGCCGGTGCAAACTCTTGCATTTTCCGCAATTTCCTCTAAAGTGTCACCGTCTTTTTGACAAGAGTTCTTTTAATTGAAGAAATTAAGTAAATTGCTGAAAACATTAATGTTTTAGGAGAATATTTTGAAACTCATAACTTCTTTTCTGCGCAGGATCGAAAAGCCCGGGCGTTATTTTGCCCCGTTTATCGAGCCTGTAAAGGTGAAAACCGACCCCGACAAGCCGAAAATTCTGATACTTTTTCCCGATCTTTTCGAGATGGCGCAGAGCCACACGGGGGTGAAGATCCTCTATTCGCTCTTTAACCGTCGCGGATTTTTGGTAGATTTCGGTTTTTCGCCGCAGAAGGATGTTTTTGAGGAGGCAAAGGCGAGCGGCGGGCTCACTTCGATGATGCACGGGGTGAATTACCGCGATTTCGATATCATTGCGGTTTCGTTCCAGTATCAGCTGCAATACCCCGATTTTCTTAAGATCATGGAAATCGCAGGAATTCCTATCCATTCAAAAGAGAGAATAAATTCAAACAATTATCCGATAATCTGGTCTGGCGGGCCTGTCATGTGCAATCCTGAGCCGATGGCCGATTTCATTGATGCGGTTTCGATCGGCGAGTTTGAGCCTTACGCTGAAGAATTTATGGATATACTTGAAAATATTAAGGAAAAACCGGCGCGAATCGAGGCTTTTTCCAAAATTCCGGCAATCTATATTCCGTCAAAACACGATGCAAACTCTATAAAAATCAATCCCGACGGCTCGCTTTCGGGTTTTGAGGCAAGAAGAGCGGTCCTAAAGGATCTTAACTATGATCCCGACTCGCTTTTTGACGCTCCGATTTTCGCGATGAGAACGATCCACGACCGTTTTACGATCGAGATAATGCGAGGCTGCACTCGCGGCTGCAGATTCTGCATGGCGGGGATGTTCTACCGCCCTCACAGAGAGAAAAGTGCTGAAAATATTTGCGAAATCCTTGACAGAGTCGTCCGCACCTCAGGATATGACGAGGCGGGTTTCCTCTCGCTTTCGGCTGCCGACCACAGCGAAATAGAAGACATTTTAGTCCGCTCATACAGCCGCTACAGCCGCCGGATCTCGGTTTCTCTTCCGAGCCTCAGGACCGAGACGATCACCCCGAAGATCGCGCAGGTCATCAGAAAAGGGCGCAAAGTGGGCTTCACTCTCGCGGTCGAATCGGGGAGCGACAGGCTGCGCAAAATGATAAACAAGGGCAACAGCGTGGAAGACCTCCTGAACGCTCTCAACACGATATTTTCAAACGGCTGGCAGGCTGTCAAACTCTACTTCATGCTCGGCCTTCCGCATGAAGAGGAAGAGGATCTTTTCGAGACTGTAGAACTTATCAAGAAAATGTGCAACTATGTGAAAAGATTCGGTAAAAAAGCGATGATAAGCGCAAGTTTCTCGACTTTTGTGCCGCAGCCTTTCACCCCTTTCCAGTGGGAAAAAATGTCGAGTCCCGCCGAAATCAAGGCTAAGCAGAAAATCATAATAGAAAACCTCCGCGGCATAAGAAATCTGAAACTCGCATGGCACGATCAGGAGATCAGCACAGTCGAAGGATATCTCAGCCGAGCCGGGCGCGAATACGGCAAAGTCATTGAATTTGTTGCGAAAAATATGAAAGGCCTCCAGACGGAAGACGCAAGTTTTGATCCGGCACTTTGGGACGAGGGCATGGCTTATGCAGGGATCGACCCTGAAGGCACTTACCTTGAAAAACCGCTGGACAAACCGCTTCCTTACGAGCATATTGACCTCAGGATCGACCGCAGATTCCTTTTGAAAGAGCGCGAAAAAGCGTTCAATTTTCAGGAAACGCCCGACTGCGCGAAAACGGGTATCTGCAACAAGTGCGGCGCGTGCGACTTCAAGGAGATCAGACCGCTGAAGTTCACCGGGAAGGCTCTTGACGAGAACGAAACCTTTGAAATTCCCGAAAAAAGCAATAAAAACAACTCTTTTCCATACATTTTTTCTCTTTCGAAACACGGAAATTCGATAAGTGTAGGGCACCTTGACCTTGTTTCATTTCTCTTCAAAGCTCTCACTCTGAGCGACCTCAAGATCCTCTATTCCGACGGTTTTCACCCCATGCCGCGCTTCAATTTAGCGTTTCCGGCACCTGTCGGAGTCGAAGTTGACGAGGAATTCGGCACTGTCTGGCTCACCGAGGAAGTCAATGAAGCGGAAACTCTGGAGAAACTCAACTCGATCCTCGAAAATTCCGGAATAAAATTCCTCACTTTTGCCTTCTGCGACCGCGAAAAGATCAAAAAAGCGGAAAAAATCCTACGCACTCTTCCTTCAAGCACATACCGCGTGAAATTTTTTGAAAAAACTGACTACGATTCAGCCAAAGAGATTCTGGAAGTCGTTGATTTTAATGACAAAACTCTCGAAATGACGATCCGCCATTACACAGAACTCGGAAGCGTAATGAAAAAATTCGACACCTTCACCGGCGAATACCACATAATCAAAAACGGCTACCGCAAAGAACTTGCCGAATACGACACGGAAGGACTTCTCAAAGAAACCGGTATCCTGGAATAAAATTACTCTTCGTCGCCGGCTTTAAAAAAAAA
The DNA here is from genome assembly GCA_002310995.1 of bacterium UBP6_UBA1177. Taxonomy (GTDB): domain Bacteria; phylum UBP6; class UBA1177; order UBA1177; family UBA1177; genus UBA1177. The sequence goes on from DBYV01000066.1 coordinate 3,007, forward strand.
GTGATTTTTTTATTTCAGCCCCGAAAAAGTGTGACGAAACACAGTTTTCAGGTCCGAAAAAGTGTCGGAAGGCTCTTTGATCTTTAACGGAAATGGGAATTATTTTGGGGAGTTATGGGCGCGTGGTGTCGTATCTTTCCAGCCTCTCACTAGGACTAAACGATGCAGTTCATTATTACGCTTATCATCGTTTCCTTTTCTTCAGGTTTAGATTCCGCGATAAGTATTGTCAGTGCAGCAAGGGCATGTCCGTCAATCAGTTTTTTGTCTCCGTCGAAAAGAACCCCGTTTTTATCGAGAAAATATAGAAATATCGTTGCCGCAATACGCTTGTTGCCGTCGACAAAACTGTGGTTTTTAGTAATGAAATAAAGGAGATTTGCCGCTTTTTCCTCTAAAGTCGGATAGAGTTCCCTGCCGTCGAAAGACTGATAGATGTTGCCGATGCTTCCCTTGAACGATTCATCTTTTTCTTTCCCGAAAATGGTCGATGAATTGCCGAAACTCATTGCATCGATGATTTTCCGGCATTCTTCATAGCTCAAAATGTATGTTGCCGCACTTCCGTCAGGTCGTTTGAGTGTCTGGTGGTCATAGTTGTCAAGCAGTTGGAGTGCCTCGGCATAACGCTCGATCACGCTTAAAACCTGACCCGTGTCGAGTTTTTCTTCGGTGCGTTTCATCAGTTTCAGGACAGTTCCCAAAGTTTGAAGCCGCTTCTGGTTTACCGCATAACCCTGCAGTATGAACTGCTTCAAAACAGAGTTCGCCCAGCGGCGGAAAGCAATGCCGCGCTTCGATTTTACACGGTAGCCAACTGAGATAATCAGATCCAGATTATAATATTCGATGTTACGGACAACTTCGCGGTTTCCTTCGGTTTGAACTGTCGCAAAATTTGCGACAGTTGACGAGTCGGCTTCTTCGCGCAAAGCATTTCCTATGTGTTTTCCTATAGTTTTTATATCTCTGTCAAACAATTGAGCCATTTGCTGACGGTTCAGCCAAACTGTTTCCTGCTCAGGAGAAACAGGAACCTTGAGTTGTAAATCTCCATCTGTAAAGATTACAATTTGGTTTTTAATTTTTTGCATTTTGCCTCAAATATAAAAAACAATAAAATATCAATATGATTTAGCTGCAATCAAAAATTAAGTCAAATTATTTTTAGATTTTTATTTTAATAAAATTTCAGAATTCTTGTCTGCGAATTTTTAAAGACGTCATATCATGGCGTCTCTGACCTCATCCCTAACCCTTCTCCAGTGTGGCGAAGGGAACGGAAACAGACCGTAGAGGCGTTTCCTGAAACGTCTCGCGAAACCAGAAAAAAATAGGTGTTTGTCATATTGATGCTAAGCCGAAACATCTCTGACCTTGAACGGAAACGGGAATCATTTTGGGGAGTTATTAGATTATTTTTCAATCTCCGCTTCCACCATCTTTTTCGCTTCTTCCAAAAGCCGTTTGCTTTCAGCTCGCAACGCGAATGATTTTTGGATTAGTTCTGCGATTTGTTCCTGTATTTTTGGCGGTAAAAGCGGTGCCGGCAAATTTAAAATATCTTCATCTTTGATTACAGGATATGAACTGCCCACATTCCATTTTAAAAGCCATTCCTTGTAGATTTGAGTTCTTAAAAGAACTTGCAAAACTTCTTTTTTATAATCAGACTTTTCATGCAGTGTTGTAAAAGCTCCGCTTGCAATCAAGTTTTCTGCTTCAAAGTTGATTATTGCAACTGCTCCACGATATGGACGAACTTTTGAAATGAGAACATCACCAAAATGAACAACCCGCTTGGCATTATCTGGCAGTTCGTCAGTTTCAACAAGATTGAAAGAAGCTAAGCCATCGCCAGTGTTTATGTCACCGATTTCGATATAGTTGTAAGCCTTTTCTGAGTAATCGCAGACATCAACATTTTGCTTGAACTGATTTTTTACAAAATCATACCCGCCTTTGTATGACTTAACTGCATTTTCAATTTCATCATACTTGCTCTGGTAATACTCTGCATCCAAACGACCGCTGGAAGCAAAGTCCGAGAATGACTTTATCGAAACCGCCTCGTTCTTTGGCTGCCAGTCTTTTAAGCCAAGCTCACAAAGCAGGGTATCTTCTGCCTGTGCATACAGAGATTTTGATTCAGCAAGTTTTGCGTGGGCAGATTTTACGAGCGATTCAATTTTCTGCTGAAAATCTGTGCTGAAATTTGGAATATTTATTTGATTAACATCTTCCAAAATAAAGCCCATTTGCACAGCACCACGAATAAACTTTTTTATTTGATTCTGACCATATTTTGACTGTAAGAACAAAGCTATAGTATCAGCATTACAACGTGCTTTTGGTCTCAAAATCGCAAGTTTACAACTGCAAGTTGCATTAGCATTTGTATTTACAAGAGAAACTCCTCCAATAGTTCCAACGATTGAAAGCAAGACATCATTTTTCTGTAAATGAGAGCGCAGCATAGTTGGCATTTTAAAAACAGATTCAGGAATACAAATTGGATTTGCATTTTCTATGAAAAAATCGTGTATATCTTGACCTCGATAATAAGGTACGCCTTTTTCACAGAAATTATCGCTAATCGACATATGATTGCCATCTGAAACATGAACAAAATCTGTAAGAGGTTTTGAATCTGATTTTTCAAGAAGTTTCTGAATATTCAGATTTTCTTTCTTGTAGAATTCAGAATCAATTCTTGAGGTACGTTCTAATTCACTCAGCCTTACCACACTCACTTCCAGCCCTTTCAACAAAGCGTTGTATTTTGCTTCGTCAAAAGGGCTACTCAAAAAAAACTTAGCCCTTCTTTTTTAGCAAATTCGGCAAAGGCTTCTGCTATTCCGTCCTGAGTAAGTCCGTCATGATTGAACAAATCGTGATCTACAATCAAATGACCGTGACTATCCAATTTATATTTTAAATTTCCGTTTCCATCGGTTTCTTTGAGGTAAATTTTGTCGCCTGAATTGTCTTTGCTCGGCTTTTGCATTGTCGCAAAGAAAATATTGTAATCATCAACTTTCGGACAGAGCAATTCATCCCATTTCTGCACAAAAAGCACACTTGTTTTTGTTCCAGTGTGAGGTTTGAAAACATTTCCGTGCAAGCCGACAACCGCTAAAATCCTGCAGCGATCAGCAATATAATCACGGATATATTTGTCGCTTGAATTGTTGAATCTTCCTTGCGGAAGAACAATCGCCATACGTCCGCCGGGTTTCAAAAAATCAAGATTGCGCTCAATGAAAAGAATATCACGACCAACCTTTGTTTGATCTTTTCCGTCTTTGTTTTTTCCAAGTTCATATTTTGCAAGAATTCTGCTTTCTTTTATATCACCGGCAAATGGAGGATTCGCCATCAGAATATCAAAGTTAAAATCCTGATTGCTTTTGGGATCTCTACGGAGTTTGCGAAGTTTCGTCCACCCAGACATATAGGCATCCTGCCATTTTTCATCATTAATTTTTTCATCCCAACGCTCATAATCCAAAGTGTTGAGGTGCAATACATTTGTCTGACCATCACCAGCAATCAAGTTGAGAGTTCTAGCGACCCGCACGGCTTTCTCATCAAAATCAATTGCAAAAACCTTGCTCTGTACATAGTCAGTGCATTCTTCCGGCTTCTTTTCAAGTGTAAAAAGATGGCTTTTCTTCAAGCCTTTCTTTTCCAGAATTTTCTGCCAAACATAAAAAATTGTATGAACAGGAAATCCGCAACTTCCGGACGCAGTATCAATCATTGTCTCTTCTTCTGTTGGATTCAACATCCGAATACACATATCAATGACATAACGAGGAGTAAAATACTGCCCTTTTTCACCCTTGCTGGTTTTGTTTATCAAGTATTCAAAAGCTTCATCAACTACTTCCAAGTTGGAATTGAACAGCTTAACATCCTGCAAAGAACTTACGCAGACAGACAAATGTGATGGTGTCAGTTCCAGTTTAGATTCTTCTGTAAAAACACCTGCCCATTTTCGTTTTGCTTCATTGAAAAGATTTTGGAGTTTTTCCTTTAACTCTGTTTCCGTATCACCATAATTTCGGAATTCCAAAAAACGATCCTTTTTGCGACCGCTTTCCATTTCGTCATATAACTTGGTGAAAATCAGTTTGAAAACTTCCTCAAAGACATCAACACCCGCATTGGCAAGGACTTCATCTTCCATTTCAAGAATCAAATCTTTCAAACTTTTGCGCTCGTTTACGAGTTTGTCTTTTTTAATAAGATCATCAATATTCCAGCGATCTTTGAGAATATCGCTAAGCCGTTCACTTGCCTTTGGGATATTCGTAATATCCTCAAAATAATTTGGATCTTTACGGTTGTAATAAGAAATTTGAGAACCGTTCGTCCAAACACCAATTGGAGCGCCTGTCGCATTGCAATAGCTTTTAAGCTGTTCCTTTCCGTCTTTGAGTTTTGGCTTTTTCAGTTCAACAATAATGTATGGCACCGTCGGACGGTCTTTGTCCAAAATAACAATGTCAGCTCTCTTCACTTCACGCCCGAACTTAACAGGATATTCGACTTGAATTCTGTCGGTAGGATAGCCATATTCTCTAACCAATTTTGACAAATAAAGCTGTCTAACAATTTCTTCGGGAGTAACTTTTATATCTTTCTTGCGAATCAGACATGGAAGATAACAGATCTGCTTTCCAGTTTTATCCGTTTTGATTACGATTTTATTTTCAAGTTCGGCAATGTAAGAAGTATTCTCAAATTGAGAAAGCCTGTATTCCGAATCTTTCAGAATTGTAACGAGAGTAACTGACATTTTTCCCTCCATATTTCCAACCAAAACCGTCGCACTATAAAAAATCCCCCTTCTTATTTCAATAGCGTAAATATCTAATTTTATTGAATGATTTTGAAATTTAGATGTTAGACAATGTTGAGTCGGAGAATGAGAAAATGCGAATGGTGATTGCATAGTGTCGCCACGAAAAGACGACAATTTTTAATTTAAAATCAAAATATATTTGATAATTTTTCAAATTTAATCATAATGTTGATGTAAAAATTTGTTTCTGGTGTTTGGATATGGAAAACAATATTGATTTTAATCAACTTGAAAGTTCGATAAATTCTCTCAACCTTGTTTTTGAAGAGAACACGGCAAAAGCGATAAACAGAAATGTTACGGCAAGGAACTGGCTCATCGGCTTTTATATCGTAAACTACGAGCAGAACGGCAAAGACAGAGCTAAATATGGAGATAAAGTAGTCCGACATCTTGCTGATAGATTAAATCGAAAATCCCTATCCTATAGAAATTTAATGCTTTACAGACAGTTTTATTTGGAATTTAAAGCACTTGAGCCGCCAATTTTTGACTACGTCCTAAATGAGTTCAAAGCTGATGAAAGGCTGATTCCAACAATAGAGCCGAGCCTGGTAAATTGTGCAATCACTGATTGCACAATTGGGCAGACAGCGTCTGCCCAATCAAAACAGGAACTCCTTGAAAGTAATTTGGCAATCGGTGATTGCCAAATTGTGCAAACAGCGTCTGCACAATTAAAACATGATCTCGCTGAAACTAATTTGGCAAACAGTGCCTGCCAGATTCAAGCACCAATCGGGCAATCAGTGATTGCCCAATTTGATGACAAGCTTCAAATTCCTCCGGAAAAACTGTTTTCACATCTTTCGTTTACCCACTTTTCGTTGATTTTGAGCGTAGAAAATCCTCTTGCAAGAGTTTTTTACGAACTTGAAACAATCAAAAGCACATGGTCTGTGCGTGAATTGAAGCGACAGATTCAGACAAATTATTTCGAGCGGAGTGCGATCAGCAGGAATCCTGAAAAAATGAGCAGATATATCCAGTCAGGTTCCGAAAAAATGGAGCTTGCCGAAATAGTGAAGAGTCCGTTTGTCTATGAATTCTTAGGAATGAAAGACAGCGAGATAATTGAAGAATCTGACTTGGAAGAAGCACTTGTAAATCATCTTGAGAAATTCATTCTCGAACTCGGAAACGGTTTTTGTTTTGAAACACGGCAAAAGCGGTTTCTTATTGACGATGACTATTTTTTCTGCGACTTGGTTTTTTATCACCGCATTTTGAAGTGTCACGTCCTGATTGACCTGAAAGCGAAAAAAATCAAATATGACGATATTGCGCAGATGAACCTTTATCTCTCATACTACCGGCACAATATAATGCAGAGTGACGACAATCCGCCGATCGGAATCCTGATGTGCACTGAAGCCGGAAAAGAACTGGTTAAATATGCCACCGACGGTATTGATGCAAACCTTTTCATCCAAAAATATAAACTCAATCTTCCTTCTGAAGAGAAATTGACGGAATGGCTTCGAAAAGAAATCGAAAAAGAAGCCAGAAAATAAAAATCTTGACTCGGAGAATGAGGAAATGCGAGTGGTGATTGCGTTGTGACGCTGAGCGAAGACGACAATTTTTAATCTAATATTAAATTTTTAGTTGATGTTTATTCTAAAACCTTTATAAAAGATATTTAGGAAAACATTGTTATTTTATATTTTATTCAAAGATTTGTGTTTAAACGGGGTGAAATCAATCCGAGGGCGTTAGTCAATAAAATCCGGCCCGGTTTTGAAAAAAAGTGAATTTTATTTATACAAATCCCTGAGTTCAAACAAAAGCAGGTCGTTTTTGTCGGTATTTTCGATTCCGTCAAAGCCTGAGCGGCTGAAGAAACCATATTTTCTGCAGCTAAGTCCTGCGGCGTTCACCTGTCTGATTTCTTCATCGATCATGGCTTTTGTGAGCGGAGTCGAGCGGAACTTCGCTTCGTAGAATGTGAAATCTTTACCGTTCTGCGTCACGATGTCGAATTCGCCGTTTCTGCGGTTTGCGGGGTCGTCGTAATAGTATCTGCCTATTTTTTCGAACGGATTTTCGAGCTCGCACGATTTATTCTTTCTTACAAGATACTGTCGGCAGATCTCCTCGAAACATTTCGGAACATACTGCTCTTCGAAATCCTGCTGAATGAATCTGTCGAAGAAAACATCGGGATTCATGACATTCAGGCGTGAAAGATTGCGGTAGATGTATTTGAAATAAAAGAGCGAAAGGTTGTCGCAGATGTAGTAGCCGCATTTTTTCTTGTTGTTCTCGTCGTTTATCGGGGCATATTTTCTGACGAGTTCCATCCGCTGGAGTTTTTCAAGAATGTCGGAAAGCGTCGGAGAACTTGAAACTGCCGATTCCGAAAGGATATCGCTGAATTTCACTTTTCCTTTCGCGAGGGTTTCAAAAACTTCGTAGGCGTTGCCCATTTTCTGGATTTCCGATTTCAGAAACATCACGACTTCGGTTTCCAGACGGCTTCCCGGGCTGGCGATAAGGTCGATGACGTTCTGCCGGACACTTTTTTCGGAATCAATCAGTCTTGTGTAGTAGGGAACTCCGCCGAAAACCGAATAGAGGCGGACTTTGTCCTCGTCGCTGAAATCCTGATAAAACAAGGCGGCGTCGGCATAGTCCATCGCTTTGAGGTCGATAATCAGATCAAACCTGCCGAAAAGCGGATTCTGTTTTTCGAGAAGGTTTTTCATCGTGTCAATGTATGAGCCGCAGAGGATTAGTTTCACTTTTGACTCGTTTTTGTATTTGTCGATCAGGGACTGGATGACGCTGTCGAGCCCTTTGACCACTTTCTGCAAATATGGATATTCGTCGATGACAAGTACCAATTCCTTCTGAGAGGCCTGTTTGAAAACAAAATCGAGAACTTCCTCAATGCTTTTGAAAGCCAGCGGCGGAAAACCCAAAACATCTGAAATTATTTCGGAAAGTGATGCTACATTGTTCTCCTCAAAAGTTTCTTTGCTTTCAAAATAGACTGATTGAATTTCTGTTTTGCTCAAAGAATGCTTTATCAGTTCTGTTTTTCCGATCCTGCGTCTTCCGTAAACTAAAGCTGTCTGCAAACTGTTCTTTGAATAAAAAGAGGCTAATTTTTCAAGCTCGTTTCTGCGTCCTAAAAAGTTTTCTGAAGCTCTCATTTTTACTCGGTTGCCTCCGACTCAACTTTTACCGAGTAAAAATATACGATAAAAATCAAGTATTTGCAAGAAAAAACGCACTGGTTTTGAAAAAAAAGTGAATTTTTTATTCTGTCGCCGGCTGGCACACTATTTTATAGTCTTTTTTGACGAAATCACTTCTGCCTTTCGCAAAATTCACGATATTTTTCACAAAAGATGCGGCAATCGAAGCATTTCCGCGCCACTCTTCCGAATAGAAAATCGTGTTTGCCGGATCAAAAGAAAAAACAGTTTCCTGCTCTGTTTCGCTCAGGTCAACAACCAAAATTAAAGGCATTTTCATTGAGAATTTTTTGTTTGGAAGGATAAAACCTTTAGATTTTGAATGTTCAAAAGGAAGGGAATACCAGAAAAAATCACAATCTAGCAGTTTTTCGAGATACCATCTGTCTATTCCTGTGACTAAAGTATCAGGTTCTATGGATATCATTTAGGAATCAGCTTTGACTTCTTTTGGTTCTTTGGGTTCTTTTATTTTGAAACTATTGTGGATTTTTGTGACCACTTCTTCTTTCGGCAGTTTTTCTATTATTGAAAGTTCGGTGGCGAGAATATCTTCGGCATCGTTGAGAAGCCTTTCTTCTCCGTAACTTAATCCTTTTCTCTTTTTGAGGAACATCAAATCGGATATGACAGTCGCGACATCTGTGATTTTTCCGGTTTTCATCTTTTCCTGAAGCGATCTGTAACGCCTGTTCCAGTTCATTTTCAAAAGATCTAGATTTTTGTATTTGAAACAACCATAAACATCCTGAACTTCGTCAGGTCCTATCAAAGTTCTAAGCCCCATCTGTTCTGCTGAATCGACTGGAACGATAACGACTTTGGAACTGTCTGACAGAATGTTTACAACATAACAGGCAACTTCGGAATTTCCCATCATTCTTGATTCGACGGAAACGACTTTTCCAACTCCGTAATTCGGGTAAACCGCCAGATCGTCGGGTTTGAACTGTTCCATTTAACATCCTCCGAAAAGTAAGAACAAAAACGCCGCCATTATACTCAAAAATCTTCATTTGTCAAGGTGTTTTAAGAAATTCCTTTTTGATTTCAAATGGTTAAATTTGTAGACTTATTTGACGAATTGTTCAAAGATTAAAAAAGCGTAAAAAAACGGAAACTCGTTTAGAAATTAAAGAACAAGTGAGCAGCCGCTCGATTTCTTCTTTTTGCCTTCTTCTTTCTGGTTTTCCTCGTCATCCTCGTAGGTCATTTCGTCATCGGGCGTGTCTTTGTCTTCGTCTGAGACTTCCTCTTCTTTCGGAGCATCAGCCGATTCAACCGAGATCACCGCAGCTGTTGCAGCTGATGCGGAAACGTTGACGAACTGGATGTAGTATTTCGCACCTTTTTCAACATCGGGAATGAACCAGCCTTTTGACGAATCGCCTGTTGCTTCTCCGTCTTTTTCGACTTTGATTGCGTTTTCTCCTTCGACATATTCTATCGGAGCACCTTTTCTGTAATAAATTTTAATTGTCGGGGTTCCGCCGCCGCCGAAACCGCCAAGCATCGAGCTTGAAGCATCCGCTGCGATTTTTGCACTGAGTTTGAGAGCGTCTTTCGGAGCATCTGCCGGAACATCGAAGTAGTACTGAATGTAAGCCGGGCCGATATTGATGGTTTTGTCGCCGTCTTCGATTTCTATTCCGCCGCCGGAACCCATCAGACCGCCCATCGGATCGTCTTCGCCGCCGTTGCTGCCGCCTGCCGGAATATACATTGTATCGGTGATCATCTCGTTTACGCTGCGGGCTCTGACTTCCTCAAAGAAGTTTCTGTCTTCAAGAATTTTCTTGATTTCCTTTGCTTTGCCTTTGAAGTTGTCGTCTTTCTCAACTTCAGCCATAAGTGTTTCTGCCCAAAGTTTGTAGGAAGCGTTAGCATCGCCTATTGCATAGAGCGTTTTGAGGAAAAGTTTCGCAAGATTGTCGCGGTGTTTCTGAGTGTCTTTGTCGTTTCCTTTGATAAGCTGGTAAATATCCCAGTTCGAAGCAAGGAAGGGCTGACCGTCCCAGTGAACTTCGCCTACGAAATCTTCAAAAACTCTTTTCTTGTTGAGAGCGCTTCTCATGCAGTAAATATCTTTGCCGTCAACGACTTCGACATCCATCTGGGAAGCCGCGCCGATATCTGCAAAACCTTGGGAAGCATATTCACCTGTGCAGGTGTTGTCGGTCATAATGAAAGCAAACGTGTCTGCCATACCTTCGTGAAGAGCGCCAGGCTCGACAGTCATACCGTATTTGTCGGTATATTCAAGTCCCATGATTCCAGCTGTGTAGATTGTAGCGTGTCCGAATTCGTGATAGATAACATCGCCGTCATAACCGAGATCGGCTTTGGTTCCCTGTCCGAAAACAAGAAGGTCGCCTGTTACGCCGAAATCCTTAAGCAGCATGTTCAGCATCGGCTGTTCCTGCGTGAAGAAAGCGTTGTCGAGCGGAGCAAGCTCGTTGTTTCCCTGCATAATAGCTCCGATATCGTTGAAACTCGGCATAACGAAGTTGCTGATTACGTTAAGCGGTTTGTCTTTGTCGTTGTTCTGAAGATAGAACTCGTTTTTGGAATCAATGTCCGTGTAAAGCGAACGGATGTAATCGTAAATCTTGGAAGCGTGATAGTACATCGAAATTTCCGCGCATCTGTCGATTTTTTCGGGGGTCATGTTCTCTTTTGAGAACTCGTGGCCGCTTTCGCAGTCGTCGTAAATAAAGTTTCCTTTCTCGCATTTGTTTGCAAGAGCCATCGGATGGCAGACATGAACATTGAATGTCATGCCGCCGAGATCAATACCCATTGATGCAGGATCGATCGCGACTTTCGTGTCGTCGTCGGGACAGTTGTAAGCTTTGATCTTTCTGATTCCGTTTGCATCTTTTTCGGTGATCAGCGAACCTACAAGTTTTTCATCAAGCTCGCTGTCGTCCCATGAAGCAACCCAGGGAAGCTCGACTTCCTCAAGTTCAGGAGTGATCAGCGGGTTAAACTTCCAGATTTTTGCTGTGTCGGTTTCGCTGCCGTCACAGACAAACTGCTCAACAGGCTCAGTGTCGCCGGTGTCGGCAGGATCGGGCGTTCCAGTGTCGCCTGTATCTGCAGGATCAGGTTCAGTGTTGCCTGTGTCTGTCTCGTCACCATCTGCGAAGAAGGTTGAGTGGCTCGATTTGATGACTTTGCCGGTAAGTGCGTTGACGATGTGGTAACGGCTGTCTGCAAGAGTTGCCGGAGCGAATCTGATTTTGTAAGCCGGAACAAATTTGCCGAAATAACGGGTGATGATTTTTTCAGCCATGTAGTTTTTCGGCATGGTTTTGATGTTTCTAAGAGCCATAGCCGATTTGAGAGCATCTTTCTCGGGGATCATCTTCGTGATGTCGATGTCGATGTCACTGAGACCGTTGTTGATTCTGTCGATTTTGCCGTTTCTCATTGTGATGACGGTGTAAACGCCTTCAACTTTGATTCCTTTGTAGAAAGGAACAAATTTGTAAATCGAAGCATCTCCGATTTTAACAGCGCGGAGAAGCTCGGGTTCAACATTTTTGCCGATGTTGAAAGCCTTGTAGAAATCGTTTTTAATAAAATTTTTCAGCGAATCGGTATCCGTTTTAACCTGGATATCAAGTCCCGAAACCATAGCGGTAACGCCGTCAATCTTCTTTACTGAAGCGGCCGCAAACAGATTTTTCTGCTCTGCCGAAACTGTCATAACGAACAGCATGAGAGCAAGAACAACCAAAAGTTTTTTCATCTGAAACCTCCGAATTTGATAATAAACCGAAAACAATAGCGGAACATTATAAACATTGTCGGAAATTTCACAATAAATTTAAAGGTTGAATCACAATCCTTTTGTCAGTTTTTCAAAGGCTCTTTCCAGATTCAGTCCTTTTTCTGATGATTCGAGAAGGAATTTTTCGAGCGGAGTTCTCCAGCTTACAACGGTTGTTACTCCCTGCGAACTATTGAATCGGTATCCGTCGCCGCCCTGAAAGAGAAAATCTGTCGTTACGACTTTGTAAATTTTTTCGGGGTCGATTTTTTCAATATTTTTGGCGGTACACCATGCATTTTCCGAAAGCGAGATGTCGAAAATCAGGTCTTTGCCTTTGATTTCCGTCTGAACGATGAAATTTTCGAAAGGAAATATTGAAAGAATGTCGCTTTTTTTGATTTGTCCTGCTTTTATCGTGTCGCGGAAACCTCCGGGGTTACTGAGAGCCGCATCGTGATCAGGGAAAGATTCAAGCATTGAACATGCGAAGAGTTTCTGCAAACTGCGGGTGTCAAGCGGCTTTTCGGCAAAAATAAGAGTTTCGCCGGCATCTTTTTCAAGCTGTTCCAGATACTTGTCTGTTGTTTTTTTAACTTTGAGAGAGCCTTCTGATTTCAAAGCGATATCTCTTTTCAACGGAACAATTTCAGCTTTTACGACTTTGGCTTCTTTTCCTCTTTTTTCAATCAGGACTTTTGCGTAGCTTGGCAGATACCCCGCGTTCTGGACAAAAAAGACTCCGCCGATCTGTTTCACAGCCTCTTTGTGGTCGTGAGCTGTAAAGGCAACAAGCGGCTTCTGCGGAAGTGCTTCAACCCAGTTTTTCGCATTTTCGTATGATTCATGCGCAACGACGATGTTTATTCCGGCATTTTCTTTCGCGATTGCCTGAGAAAGTGTGGACGCAGGATCTGTAATATCGGATTCAATAAAAGCCGGAGCCCTGCTTATCCGCTTTGTGTCCAAAGTTATTGCGGCGACAAAAAGCATCTTTGTGCTTCCGGCATATTGGATTGTGTATGGCTCAAGCACAGGTTCCATCTCTTTCGAGAAAAGGTTCGAGCAGATGTAAGGCATTTTTGCAAGCCGGCTGTTATCGAAAAGTTCCTGACGCCCGAAATCGAACTCGTGGTTTCCGATTGCGGAGAGTTTGTAGCCAAGAAGCCCCATAATTTCAGCCATTGAAGCTCCTTTGACGAATGTAGAAACGGCAGTTCCTGTGTAGTTGTCGCCGCCAGAAAGTCTGAATACCGTGCAGTTTTTGCAGTTTTTTTCCTCTTCTTCCCACATTTCATAAAGCGCGACCCCTTTGTACCAGCCGTCGTTTTCGTAGATGTGACCGTGCTCGTCGTTGGTGTAGAGAAGAAGGATCGTAGAAGTTTCATCTTTTTGGAAAAATCCTTCGATCTGCGAGCATCCCGCAAATATGAAAACCAGAAACAGAAACCAGTATTTCTTAAGCATCGAAAACTCCTGATGAAAACTAAAAACGGCGGATAATACCCGAAAACGGCAATATGTAAAATCTGCGGCTTGAATTTTTCATTCGGTTTGTGTATAAAAACCGGCCGTTGAGATTGTTGGATAAGAAAAGAGAATTCCGGAGGTTGTTATGAAAAAGATTTTTTTATTTTTCGTGATTTTTATGTTTTTCGGCGTTCTGACGGCGCAGGAAGTTCAGAATGAATCAGCTGTGGATCAGAATGAACCTGCGGCTTCTTCTGAAGAGGTTAAAGAAGTGACCGAAGCAGCTCCGGCAGAGGCTCCTGCTGCGGAAAATCAGGAAATCGAAGAGCAGAATACACCTAAGGAAGAAAAAACTGAGCCAGAAACAGCTGAAAAACCTGCTGAACCTGAGCCGGAAGAGACAAAAACCGAAATTCCGGTGCAACCAGCCGCACCTGAGGAATCTGCGAAAAAGGAACCGGTGCAGCCTGAAACAGCAGCGGCGCAATCAGCATGCGAACCTGTTCAAAAAGAGGAAAAACCTTCAAAAATGTTCTATCAGCCTTCCATCGGTATCGGAATCGGCGCTTCGATTTTCAGTCTTAGAATCAACAACGACATAGATTTTCTCCTGAAACACACAAAAGACGGCACGAATGTCTACATGGGGCTTGAAATCGACTTCAGATACAGTCCTTACCTCGACGACCACGCGGTTTACGAGATTCCGATTCAGGTGAACCTTGCTGTCGATTTCCCGGTTGTGCACAGAAATATCAGCCGTCTCGCGTTGTGGTTCTCGGCTGGCATCGACCTCGCGATAGGATACCTTTTCTATTACGACTACGATGACGACGACTGGGATGACAGCAAAGACCGCGATACGATGTTCAGAGTCATGCCGGCATGGGGCATGGGCGTTACGATGCTTTTCAGGAACGATGTCACTCTGAAACTCGGTTTTGACAGTTTCTACGGCAAATATCCCGATATTATCTGCGCGGCAGGCTACCGTTTTTAGGTGCTTGTTATGAAAAAAACGCTTCTCTTTTTCACAGTTTTTCTCCTTTTCGGCTTTTTGAGCGCGGAAGATGTGAAAACTGGCGAATACGATTTTGGTGATGTCACGGTCACGCTGTTTGAAGAGAGAGAAGCGGCGCCTGAGCCTAAAAAAGTTTCCGAAGAGGAGCGGGAAGTTGAAGCTAAAGAAGAGCCGGAATGGTTTTATGTCCAGCCCGCTTTGGGAATTGAAACGGGCAACGTGTTTTTCGCGACAGTCATAAATCTGGATATAGATTTTCTTGTCGGCCGGACGAAAAGGAAGAACAACATATATCTCGGTTTTGATTTGGGAATGACAACTTCGCCGATTGATCATTTCTATGCCGTTCCTATTCAGGCGAACATCAGTTTTGATTTCAAACAGAAAGATCCAAACCTGAATTTTGTGAGCCTGTGGATGTCGTTCGGAATCAATTTGAATTTCTGGTCATACAGGGAACATTCAGGCTGGATGGGGGTTTCGACCGCATGGAGAACCGGTCTCGACATTGTTTTTGCGAAGGATGTCGTGATAAAAGTCGGTCTTGACAAATCTCCTTGGGCTTTGCTGCATAAATACAATTACGGTAATGTCCGCGGATTGTATCTGAGTTTTATGGTCGCTTTGGGTTACAGGTTTTAGGGGAGTGTTATGAAAAAAATCGCGATATTTTTGATAATGTTCCTCTTTTCCTTTGTCGTGACGGCGCAAACGGTGGAAAATGAGACTAAATCCGGCGTAAACAGCGGACCAGTCGCATCGGAAGGCGACGTGTCCGAAGCTGAAGAGGCTCCTTCAAAGTTTTATGTCCAGCCCGCTTTGGGAGTAGGAACAGGGATGTCCATTTTCCGGACCAATGCGGCTCTGGATATAGATTTTCTCCTGAAACAGTCGAAGGGTGCCCGCGGTTACATGGGATTTGATATTGATTTAAGATACATGACTTTAATCTGGGACGGCGATGCCGAACTCGCTTTGCAGCTAAATACCGTCATCGATATTGACGTGAACAACGATCCCCGCATGAAATCGGTTAGTTTCTGGGGTTCTGCGGGACTTCTCCTCTATTTTGATAAAGATGACGATGATTATAAAAGCTGGGGCGGTTATTCTTTGGTTCTGCGTCCGGCCTGGGGAGTGGGAACCGATCTTGTCTTCAGAAACGGAATGATACTTAAAATCGGCATAGACGGATTTCAAGGCAAATATCCCGATCTGACTCTTGCGGTAGGTTACCGCTTTTAAAGTTATTTTATGAAAAAACTGCTTCTCTTTTTCACATTTTTTCTCTTTTTCGGATTTTTAAGCGCGGAAGAAGTAAAAAACGACTCTTCCGAGCCTCAGTTGAGTGATGAAAGCACGCAGAAAACAGCGCCGGATACCGGTCTGAAGCAGGTGGAAATAGATGATGATTTTTTTCATTTTCAGCCTACGGCGGGAATCGGTTTCGGTCTGTTGAGTATGCTTAGGTTAAACACCAATCTGGATTTTTATTTTAACGTAAAGCATACGCCTTACAACAATATTTATCTCGGATTTGGTACAGGAGTCTATTATGCACCTATGTGGGAAAATTTCCTCGAAATTCCGGTTTACGGGAACATTGTTATTGATTTTGCAACGGGGCGCAGCAAAGTTCTTAAATCGGTGAGTCTCAGGATAGAAGCCGGTTATCTGATGCTTTACTGGCAGGCTCACAAAAGCATTCTTGGATTTGAAGTGAAAGATACTTTGTTTTACTGGTATATATTCGGCATAGGTGCGGATCTTCTGTTCAAACAAAATTTTGTTCTCAGAATCGGACTTGAAAACGGCGAATTGATTATTCCGACTTTATCCGTAGCTATCGGCTACCGTTTTTAATCTAAAATTTGGAGACAAATCTGTTTCCTTCGATGTATTTGCGCCAGGGTTTGTCCTTAAATTCTCCGGCGTAGTCGATGTTTATCCGCGGTGCGGAAACTATGTTGAAATCGGGTAGAGCGGGATTCTTTTCGAGAAAAAGTTCTTTCCCGCTCACGAGGTCGCAACCGTTCAGGCTTTTGTCGAGAAGGAGTGCTTTCGCAAGTTTGCCGGGGCCGTTCGTGAGGTCGGTTTCCTTGACGATCCCTTTGCGGTTTTCCCTGATCAGATCGAGTCCTTTGACCGGCTCCACTGCGCGGATAAGGACAGCCTGAGGATCGTCTTTCGGCGCCGAAACGACATTGAGGCAGAAGTTCATCCCGTAGATCATGTAGATGTAGGCGTGTCCGCCCGGCAGAAACATCGCCTCGGTCCTTTCGGTACGTCTGCCTTCGAAAGTGTGGCAGCCTTTGTCAAGAACGCCGCAGTAAGCCTCGGTTTCGACGATTTTTGCAACGATCCTGCCGGCAGCAGTCTCTCTCACAAGAAAGTGGCCGAGCAGATCTTCCGCGACACTGAGCGCGCCTCGCATGAAAAAAGAGCGTGGAAAACGCATGAAAACTCCGTTAAAACAAACCGTTAAAGACGCCGGAATTTACGGCAAAGCAAAAAAATTTCCTAATTTTTTCTATGTTGTATAGTCGCTCGTTTTAATTTTTTTGTTTTTTTTAAGGAGGAAAACATGATCAACATCGCTCTTTTCGGAGTTCCGGGAGCAGGAAAAGGAACACAGGCACAGCTTCTCAAAGAACATTTCAACCTTTGCCACATTTCGACAGGCGAGCTTATCCGTCAGGAGATCCGCGGCGGAACCGAACTCGGCAAAAAGGCGAAAGCCATCATAGACAGAGGTGAACTTCTTGACGACGCAATCATTTC
>DBYV01000066.1:20188-26151 GCA_002310995.1 bacterium UBP6_UBA1177
TATCCGAGAACGCTGAAACAGGCTGAAATTTTTGACAATATGCTGAAAGAACTCGGTCTCAAACTTGACTGCATGGTGGAGATCCTTCTTTCGGAAGAAGAGTCAACGAAAAGAATCCTCAAGAGAGCGGAAATCGAAGGCCGTTCCGACGACAACCCCGAAACCGTTAAAGCGCGTTTCGAAGAATACCGCGGCAAAACAGCTCCGATAGCAGACCACTACAAAAAACTCGGCCTTTACAAGAGTGTAGACGGCTTCGGAAAGATCGAAGACATCCAGAAAAAGATCGTTGAAATCATAGAAAACATTTAGTTGAAATTTGACTTTCAGCCGTTTTTCCGTATTATACCGCCCGATTTTGCCGGAGTGGTGAAATAGGTAGACGCACTGGACTCAAAATCCAGCGGGGGCAACCCCATACCGGTTCGATTCCGGTCTCCGGCACCATTTTTTATTTCATGAAATTATTTTTTGAAAACGCAGTTGGAAAATTCCTGAGGCATTTTGTTTTTGTACGGCGAAGGATTCGTGCCGAGCGGATGGTCATAGAAAAATTTTACAAGAGCGTCGATGTCGCTCTGTGATGTATGAGGATCGTGACCTCCGCCGTGGTTGCAGAGAATCGCACTGTGACCGTTTTCAAGGAGATAGTCTCCGTCATTCTGCGCCGTTTCGTTGAAATCGATAGTGAAATTGATCAGTCCGTCTTCAACGCTCCATGTGTCGCTTCCTGCATCGCCGAACATGAACATCTGGGTGTATTTGTTGTGGTTTTCTTTAAAATCAGGCCATGTGAAGAAAGAGCCTATCGGGATCATGGTTCCTTCGCTGATTTCGACTGTACCGAGTGCTTCACGGTTTGCAGAGTTCGAGAAGTATGCACCTGAGTAGGTGAGAACGCTCGCAACTTTATCTGATCTCATCAGGGCGATGCTGTCGGCAGCTATTGCGCCTGCTGAAAATCCCGAAATGTGGATACGCTCTTCATCAACCATATTTTTTGTCTTGAGACATTCCAGAATCGCGTCAAACATATCTGCTTCAGCGTTTCCGTCAGACAGTGTTACGATATCCCAGTCAAGACCTGTCGGCGGTATGCTAAGCTGGAATTTGTCGCCTCTTGCTTCCGGAATGACAAGGATAAACGGCATCGTTTCATTGTTTACATTTCCTGCAAGAACTGTGTCGATGTCGGCTGCTTCAACATTGTACGGATGGTAGAAGAAAACAACCGGAAGTTTTTCTTCGGTGTTTGAAGGCATACGGAGATAAAAATTCCTTGCAAGCGTATCGGAGCCTTCGCCGACCATCAGGTTTTTGTTGTAACCTTCATTGAAATTTTCGCATGTAAGCGGTTCTCCGTCAGGAGTTTCCGGATCTTCGGGATCTTCTTCTTCAACAATGTCGTCTTCAGTGAAGAAGTGGCAGATTTCGGAAAATTCTGCGGGCATTTTTTCTTTGTAAGGAGAACCTTCCGTTCCGAAAGGATGATCGGCAAAGAATTTTATTGCAGCGTCAGCCGATATTCCTGCAACAGTATGATCTTTTACGCCGTGGTTGCAAAGGATCGCATCATGCCCGAGACCAGTGAGGTAATGTGCTCCGAAACGAGCCATTCTGTTGAAGTATATTGTGAAAACTCCGCTGTAACCCCAGGAATCTGCCTCTTCGTCGCCGTAAACGAAAACCTGAGGATATTTGGTGTGCTTTTCTGCAAAATCAGGCCAGCTGAAGAAGTCGCCGATTTTCATTCCCATGATTTCGCCGAGATCGTCGCGGCTTGATTTATCCGAGAAATATGCGCCTGAATATGAAAGGATGCTTGCAACTTTTTCAGGTCTCTGTAAGCCGATGCTGTTTGCCGTTATGGCACCTGCCGAGAAACCGGAAACGTGAATATGTTTTCCGTCGATTTTCCATCTTTTTTCAAGACATGCGAGAACGGCGTCGAACATATCGGCTTCGGCGCTTCCGTCCTTGAGGTTCATCATATCCCAGTCAAGACCTGACGGTGGAATATTGTCGAAGCCGTAAACATCGCTTCTTGCTTCCGGAACAACAAGGATGAAAGGCATCGTTTCGTTGTTTACCTTGCTTCCGAGGAAGTTTGCGAAATTGCCGGCCGTGTCGCCAAAACCGTGATAAAGGAAAATTACCGGTAATTCTTTGTCGGAGTCGATTCCTTCCGGCAGACGGAGAATAAAGCTTCTTTCAAGATCGCCGACCATAAAGTTTTCGTTAAGTCCTTCAGCGAAATCCTCACACTTGAGAGGTGTGGGTGAAGGCGCTTCATCGGGAGTTTCGTTGTCACCGTCAACCGCTGTTTCTTCATCTCCGTCGGTTTCAGCAGGTTCGCTGTCACCGTCGGAAATCTCATCGGGTTCTTTTTCTTTGTCATCATTCTTTGAATCTCCGCATGAAACCGCGAAGACAAGCACTAGAGCAAGTGCTAAAAACCATAAAAATTTTTTCATAATTACTCTCCTTAGTAAATACACCAAAAACACGCAAAAACTTTAGATTTTCAGTTTGTTTTGTCAAATTTGTGCAAAAACCGCCGTTTCAGGGCAAAAAAAATGGCGACCTTTGGGGGACTCGAACCCCCGTTACCGGCGTGAAAGGCCGATGTCCTAACCACTAGACGAAAAGGTCACCAAAAAAATGAGAGCGAATGGTGGGTCGGGCGGGACTCGGACCCGCGACCCCCTGATTAAAAGTCAGATGCTCTTCCATCTGAGCTACCGACCCATTCAACTCAAGAAATCGTTTCTGTAACGAACCAGAAAAACGGCGGTATAATAGTGAAAACTCTAAATATGTCAAACTTTTACAGGCTTTATTTTGTAATTTATTGATTTTATTGAATAATTTGCAGAACATTCTAGTAAGGGGCCGTTTTTTCGGTTTGAAATCTGTCTATTTTTTATTTTTTGAGTAAAATACCGCGTTTGTTTTGGAGGTGTTTCATGGCAAAAAAAGAGGTCAGTACCGGAAAGATGATTTTAATGCATCTTTCGTTGATTTTGATATGCGCAATCGTGATTTATCCAGTGCTCTGGGTTATAAAAATGGCTCTTTCGAGCGGTCAGGGATTTTCGCTTTCGGCAAATCCGATTCCTACCGAGTTCACTTTGAGCAATTTCAAAGACGTTATTTTTACGACAGATTCAAACGGAAGCTGGCTTTTTGGAAGACAGTTCTTAAACAGTGTCATAATTTCAGCGGCGACGACACTTCTTGGCATAACCCTTGCAACTACGGCAGGTTACGCGTTTTCGCGTTTTGAGTTTCCGGGCAAAAACTTCGGAATGAAAATGTTTCTCGTAAGCCAGATGTTTCCTGGAGTCGTCATGGCGATTCCGCTTTATATACTGCTTGACAAACTCGGACTTCTCAACAGCATGGCGGGGCTTGTTCTTGTCTATTCGACAACCGCTATTCCGTTCTGTGTCTGGATGCTGAAAGGCTACTTCGACACGATCCCTAAGGATCTTGAAGAGGCAGCAATCATGGACGGCGCTTCGCAGTGGACAATTTTTATAAAAATCGTTATGCCGCTTGCAAAACCGGCGATAGTCGTTACGGCGCTTTTCAGCTTTATGACGGCATGGAACGAGTTCATTCTCGCGGCGACTTTCCTAGGTGACGAAAGGGCTTTCACGCTGCCGGTAACGCTTCAGCACTATGTCGGAAGCTATTCGACAGAGTGGGGACACTTTGCGGCCGGTGCGATAATCGTTTCGCTTCCCGTTATGATTCTTTTCTTCATTCTCCAGAAAAGCCTTATCGGCGGTCTTACTGCCGGCGGTGTCAAAGGATAGTTCTTAGATTTTATTCGTCGTCGTTGTTGTCCCAACCCCAATCCAGATCATGGGAGTTGTCTCTGATGCAGCGGACGTTGAATTTGTGATCTTTGTTGTAGTTGCCGACTGCACCTGTGTCGAAATTTACGCGGAATGCAACGATTGCGTGTTTCGAGCGTGCCGAAGATGACCAGTACCAGCCTGAATCTTCGCCGTAAGGACTGTGATTCGCGCCGTCATTGCAGCCGCCGCAGCCGAATTCTTCTTTAAGATCGTCCCATGTAAGATGCTGGTTGACCCTTGAAACAGGGCAGGAACCGCCGGGCTCGGTCGCCGGACAGTTTGTAATCCGCATTCTGAGCTCGTCTATTGTCGGCAGATACCAGTCGTCGTAGCCTTTGTTTTCAAGCTCGTCGCAGTATTTTACCGCTTCATCCCAAGTCATTGGATCGGGCGCAGCATCAGACCATTCGTCAAAACATGAGACACAGAAAAACAAAGGAATTAAAAGGAATAAAAAAGGGATTTTTTTCATATATTTTGATTATTCAGCTTTCTTATCGTCAGCTTTTTCAGGTTCTTTTTCGGTGAAAACCATCTTTTCAACCATTTTTTCAAGAACCTTTTGCTCTTTTATCTCATATTTTTTTGCGTTGATTCTTTCTTCTCCGGCATATTCGCGGAGTTTGTTCGCGAACTCAGCCGGGAGGCCGTACTGCATAGCTTCCTGTGCAAAAGCAATGTCAACGTCTTTGTCTGTTACGTTGATGTCAAGTTTGTCAGCGAGAGTGTTGAGAATGATGTATCTCTTGATCGCGAATTTCGCGTCGTCCTCGATTTTAGCAAGCTCTTCAGCGGGAACTTCTTCAGCCTTGAACTCTCTTTTGTAATCGTCGATCCTTGCGTTTTTCTCGTTCAGCATGAATGACGGCGGAACTTCAAATTCGTATTCTTTGACATAAGTTTCGATAGCGATGCTCTTTTTACCCTGCATCGAAATGTCGCTCAAATAGTTCTCGATATTTTTCTTAATCTGCTCTTTAAGCTCTGCGACAGTGTTAGGATAACCTTCTTTCCCAGCAAGGAATTCATCGGTAAGTTCAGGAGCGTTCTCGCATTTTTCGACTTTTGTCACATCGATTGTGAACTGAACGGTTTTGCCTGCAAGTTCTTTTGACCTGTAATCTTCGGGGAATTTGACGTCAGCGATGAAGGAATCCCCTTTCTTGTGGCCGTACAGAGCCTTTTCGAAATCGGGAACGAATTTGCCGTCGCCGACAATAACTGTTACGTCTTTTCCTGCTGTGTTCTCAACTTCCTTGTCATCGATTTTTCCGACGAAGGAAATGACGAGTCTGTCTTTTTCAGCCGAAACAGCATCGTCGCTCTCTTTGTATTCTATGAACTTCGCCTTGATTGCCTCAAGTTCGTTCTCAAGCATTGTTTCGTCATATTTTATCGGAGTGAAATCATGCTCGAAAGGTTTGAGCTCGATGTCGATTTCCGGGAAAACTTCAGCTTTGAGTTTGAAAGTGAAAGCGCCGGTTTCGGTAAGTTCGACTTCGTCAAAAATCTCGGGATTTGTTGCGAGTCTCAGTTTTTCCTTAAGAACCGCTTCCTGCATACCTTCGGAAATGAAGTGTCTCTCGACATCAGCTTTTACGTTTTTGCCGTAGAACTGTTTCAGAACATTGAGCGGAACTTTGCCAGGTCTGAAACCTTTGACTGTTACTGTGTGCGAAAGCTGCGAATATTCCTGTTTGAACTGAGCCTGAACCTCTTCTGCGGAAAAGCTGACTTCGATCTCTTTTTCCACTGTGCTGAGATGATTGATTTTGTAATCCATGTTTTTTCTCCGTTAAAAACTTGTTTGTATTAAAAACCCAGTCTTATCAACAATTTGGTGCGAAGGGGGGGACTCGAACCCCCACGGTTTCCCGCCAGATCCTAAGTCTGGTGCGTCTGCCAATTCCGCCACTTTCGCAAGGATAGAATTTTATCCTTTTTTAAAAAGTTCTAAAAACTGTGTGAGGATGTTCAAAGTAGAAAAAAGATGGTAGGCCCTAAAGGATTCGAACCTTCGACCCACTGATTAAGAGTCAGTTGCTCTACCAGCTGAGCTAAGGGCCCACATTTTGCGTAATGGGGTGGGAGGTGGGG
>DBYV01000065.1:0-47253 GCA_002310995.1 bacterium UBP6_UBA1177
TGTTCCCATTATTTACCTGCCGTAACGGAAAGTTTTGTCGCTTCGCTGTATTGCTTGAAGAAAAGCATGTAGATCATTCCTGCAAGGCAAGCGAAAGCGGCTATCATGAATATTACATTGAAGAGAGAGAAGTTGCCTGTGAACAGGTTGCCGAACTGGTTGATCATAAGTGCTACGGCATAAGCGAAACCGCACTGGTAGCCGATCGCAAACCATGTCCATTTCGTGTTGTTCATTTCACGCTTGATAGCACCGATCGCAGCGAAACACGGAGCGCAGAGAAGGTTGAAGACGAGGAACGAATATCCGGTGATTCCCGTGAATGCCTGAGCCATAGCTTCCCAAGCCGTCATGTCGCCTGCGCCGTAGAGAATGCCCATTGTGCCGACGATGTTTTCTTTTGCGACAAGTCCGGTGACCGATGCAACAGCCGCCTGCCAGCTTCCCCAGCCGAGCGGTGCGAAGATCCATGCGATGCCTTTGCCGATATATGCTAGGATCGAAGAATCGAGCTGGTCTTCGGCGAGCATTCCGAAACCTTCGTCAGTCCAGCCGAAGAATGAGGTGAACCATACGAGGATCGTTGAAACAAGGATGATCGTTCCCGCTTTTTTGATGAACGACCAGCCGCGCTCCCACATTGAGCGGAGAACGTTTCCGAATGTCGGCATGTGGTATGAAGGAAGCTCCATTACGAAAGGAGCGGGGTTTCCTGCGAACATTTTTGTCTTTTTGAGCATGATGCCGGATATGATGATCGCCGCCATTCCGACAAAGTAAGCCGAAGTCGCGACCCATGCAGAGCCTCCGAAAATCGCTCCTGCAACCATCGCGATGAAGGGAACTTTCGCGCCGCACGGAATGAAAGTCGTCGTCATGATCGTCATACGGCGGTCGCGCTCGTTTTCTATAGTTCTGCTTGCCATGACGCCGGGGATGCCGCAGCCGGTTCCTACGAGCATCGGAATGAACGATTTGCCCGAAAGTCCGAATTTTCTGAAGATCCTGTCAAGGACGAATGCGATTCGCGCCATATATCCGCACGCTTCGACAAATGCGAGCAGGAAGAAGAGGACGAGCATCTGCGGAACAAATCCGAGAACTGCGCCGACTCCGGCAACGATACCGTCAAGAATAAGTCCTTTGAGCCACTCTGCGCAGCCGATCGCATCGAGTATTTTTTCAACGAGAACGGGAACACCGGGGATCCATGCGCCGTAATCAGCCGGATCGGGTTCGTCGAATCCTTTTTCCTCGAAGTAGGAGAGGGCCTCTTTGAAAGACATTCCATTTGCTTCGTTTTCCGCGTCGTCTTCCGCCACTTTGACTTCGCCGTCGTAGAAAACGTTGATATTTGAATGTTCGAGAGTTTCCTCGTCTTCGACATCGTAAGCTACATACTGTTTTTCGGGCTGGAGTTCTTTTGCGGCTTTCATCGTTTCTTCCGCATTGATTTCTTCTTCGCCTTCTTCATTTTTTGCTGTTACGATGACTTCGTAAGCGTCGAAAGCGTTGTGTGCTGCGCCGTATTTTTCAGCTTCTTCCTCGTAGTCGCCAGTTCCGATCCCGAACATGTGCCAGCCGTCGCCGAAAAGGCAGTCGTTAGCCCAGTCAGTCGCGTCCGCGCCGACCGTTACCATTGAAATGTAATAGATCAGGAACATGACGATCGCGAAGATCGGAAGGCCGAGCCAGCGGTTCGTCACGATTTTATCGATTTTATCCGAATTCGAAAGCTCTCCTGCGTTCGCCTTTTTGTAGCCCGATTTCAGAATTTCGGCGATGTAGATGTAGCGTTCGTTCGTGATGATGCTTTCCGCGTCGTCGTCAAGCTCTTTTTCTGCCGCCTTGATGTCCGCTTCTATGTGGTCGAGAAGACTTTTTTCGATTTTGAGCATTTCAAGGACTTTGTCGTCACGCTCGAAAACTTTGATCGCATACCATCTCTGCTGTTCTTCCGGCATGCCGTGAACGACTGCTTCTTCGATGTGGGCGATTGCGTGTTCGACCGGACCTGAGAAAGAATGCTGCGGCAGGGTCTTTGTTTCTTTTGCCGCTTTGATAGCCGCTTCGGCCGCTTCCGTAATTCCGTCGCCTTTGAGAGCGGAAATCTCTACGATCCTGCATTTGAGCTGTCTTGAAAGTTCGGCAACATCTATTTTATCGCCAGATTTTTTGACGAGATCCATCATGTTGAGGGCGATAACGACCGGAATTCCGAGTTCGACAAGCTGGGTCGTAAGGTAAAGGTTTCTTTCAAGGTTTGTCGCGTCGACGATGTTCAAAATTGCGTCGGGACGCTCGCCGATAAGATAGTTTCTCGCAACGACTTCTTCCAAAGTATAAGGTGAAAGCGAGTAGATGCCGGGAAGGTCCGTAACGATAACGCCTTCATGTTTTTTGAGTTTTCCCTCTTTTTTCTCGACTGTTACTCCAGGCCAGTTTCCGACAAACTGGTTTGAGCCCGTGAGAGCGTTGAAAAGGGTGGTTTTTCCCGAATTGGGGTTTCCCGCAAGTGCGATCCTGATTTGTTCAGCCATTTTTTCCTCCTACTCAACTTCAATCATTTCTGCATCTTCTTTTCTCAAAGAAAGCTCGTAGTTTCTGACAGTGACCTCGATCGGGTCGCCGAGAGGAGCGACTTTCCGCACGAAAATTTCAACGCCTTTGGTTACACCCATGTCCATGATGCGCTTTTTTACCGCGCCTTCGCCGTGAAGTTTTACAACTTTCACCGTTTCGCCGATTTTTGTTTCGCGTAAAGTTTTCATTTTATACCTCCAAAATTAGACTTTAAACCATGATTTTGCGGGCCATTTCCTCGTTTATCGCGACCCTGGACTCTTTGACTTTGACGATCACGTTTCCGGCAAGCGAATTTACGACCGTGACAGTCGCGCCGACAGTGAAACCTAAATTTTCAAGATGGTGCTTTACTTCGTCGCTGCCGCCGATTTTCTTAATAACCTGTTCGTTTCCTGCATCCGCTAAAACTAATGGTATCAATGCTTTCTCCACTAAAAAATTTCAAGATTAAATGAGCGCAATAAAGTTAGCTGTAACTAACTATAATTAGCGAGAGCTAACTGTCAAGGAAAAAATTTAAGAAAAATGAAAAATCGGAAAATTTTTTAAAGGAAAAAAGTTTTTGCTATTTGTCTGCCGCTTTTTCGATAAGGATTCCTGCCGCAAAAGCCGCGAAATAGCAGAGAAGGCCTGTAAAGAAAGTTGCAGAAATGCCGTAGAAAATCGATATTGCCGTGGCGACGACCGAGCTGACAACGCTTGCCGCGCCGTTTACCCCCCAGAACCACGGAGCCGACTCGCTGACTTTTTTGTTGAGAAGCGAAAGTCCGGTCGGGAAGGGCATGCCCATGAAAAATCCTGCAAGCGCCATTGTCGCAAAACTATAGATTATACGCGGAAGTATCGGCCACGAATTGAAGTAGTGGAGAATGAACATATTTGCCGAGCCGACTGTCGCGACAACTAAAATAAGCAGTATGAAAACTCCTTTGACTCCGACTTTTTCACGCAGTTTTTTACTTGTAAAGCTGCCGAGGCCGCTGAAAAGAAGCATTGTGAAAAGAACAACTAAAATGCTGTATGTCGGATGTCCCAGAAATACGGCAAATTTCTGTATAAGTGAGATTTCAATAAGCATAAAACCGATTCCAAGAGCCGAGAAATATATAGTGTAACGGTTGAAAACAGCATTTGAGATTCCGTTTTTCATCTTTGAAATAAGTGGAATTATGATGAGGAAGAGCGAAAGAATAATAACTATCGCGATAAGCCAGAGCAGATTGTAAATTGCCATGAGGTTGGTCGAAAGCACTCCTTCCGATTCGACATTCATTCCTTTGATGACGGCCGAAGGTTTGAGCATGTTGAAGAAGAAGGGGTTGTCGTCTGTCGGTGGGGTAAGGTCAAGAGAGTAATTTGCCATGAATATTTCGCGTTTTCCTGGAGTTATGATGTCCTTGAAAACAGATTGATTTTCTTCACCGCCCGCTATAAGAATTTCGAATCCGTAACGGTCAGCAAGAATTTTAGCCAGATCTATCGCGTCTTTTTTTAATGGCTTTTTTGAAACTATAATAGTTCCGGAACCGAAGTGGCTTTCTATCGGCAGGTCGTCTGACATATAATCGACAGCAACAAGAATAATGTGTTTCGCGGGTTCTTCCACTCCTGATTCAAGCAATGTCTGGTATGCAAGGTTTACGAGGCGGAGAAGCTCTCCCGGGCGTTTCGGGTAATACCAGCGGCTCATTGTTATCGCGCCGTTGTCTGAAAGGCGCGAAAAGAAAGTTTTCCATGCTTCGAGTGTGTAGAGCGAATTTTCTGTAAGAACGAACGCACCGGAAGCAGTTGCTGCCCAAGAATCAATGAGACTCGCCTGAATAAGATCAAACTGCATATCATTTTTTTCGAAGAAATTCCTTGCTTCGTCTTCGATAAGATGAACATTCGGGAGAGCCGATATGTTGTAAGTATAATTTGAATATACTTTTGTCAGAGCCTCAAGAATGCGCCCGTTTATTTCTATTCCCCATACTTCTTTCTGGTTGAAGTGCAGAGCCGAAAGAATATCTCTGCCTCCGCCGACACCGATGACACCGACTTTTGAATGCGGGAAGAGATAATGAGCGAAGTTCGTGATGTCAAAACTCAGATGGATGAGTTCCGAGATCTGCATAGTGTTTCTTGTGATTACTGTTGCTGCCGCCGAATCTATTTTCAGATTTTTCTGTTCGACTTTGTAATCGGGGAACTGTGATATCATTTTGCTGGAAATACCCCAACCGAAGCCTGAGTTGTCCTGCAAAGGAGCTACAGTTATGCGGGAGAACGGAGTCCAGCTTTCCCATTCCAGATTGTGTTCGACGGTAGCTTCGAGAACGCCTTCATCGACTTTGGTCCATTCGATTCTGAAGATTTTGCCGGCATGATTGAAGAGTGAGAAAAAGATTATGAGAATAGCAATAACCATGTCCGATTTTTTCTTTGAAACCGCGTATGCCGAGAAAAATCCTAAACTTGAAATGAAAATTATCGCACTGACGGCATCTGTTACCGAAAGAAGCGAGAAAAAGGCCAGCGAGCCTATTGCAGCTCCTGCAAGATCCGCTGCGTAGAGTTTATTTGCCTGTTTTATGTACTTCGTGGCAAGAATAAGCGAAACAGCAACGCCTTCAAAATAGAAAGGAACCGCAGCAACAGCGTAGATGAGCGCGGTTGTGAAGTATCCTATACCGGTTGAACGCGGCACAAACGGAATTGAAAGGAGTGTCAGAAGTGAAGCAATCAGCGAAAATGCGAAAAAACGGCTGTATTTTGAAATAAGAGATTCAAGTTCGTTGTCTGTTTTTGAAGCAAAGTCGGAAAGATAGACTTTGACCGCGCCGGTACTCATTCCGAGCATTGCGACCGATATCGCCATAAAAGCGTAATGATACCACATTGTGATACTGAAAATACGTGTCAGACTGTTTTCAAGGGCAAGACCTGCAAGCGATAAAAGGAAAATGGCAAAATAAATAGATTTTTTCATCAAATGACCTCAAAAAAATCAAAAGCGGAAGATGATACAAAAAAGAGAATTTTAGTCAATTATGCAGGAGATGTTTTGATTGGCGGAAAATTATTTTGCTTTTGCCTTGATCCAGTCGCCTTTGATTTGGAAACATTTGCCGCCGGGGACAGGTGCACCTGTTGTTTTGTCGATTTCCACAAGTATAGGATTGTTGACCAGTACGCCGTCATTAAAAGAACCGTTGTTGTTCATATTCGGAATGTTAATAACTCCGCTTTGCGGGAAATAAAGTTTGTCGATAATTTCCCCGCTGTATTCTTTTATGAATGCACAGATACCGTCTTCATTTGTCGGTTTGTCGAGTGTGCAGGTATCGAAAGTCTGTCTTGAAAA
The DNA here is from genome assembly GCA_002310995.1 of bacterium UBP6_UBA1177. Taxonomy (GTDB): domain Bacteria; phylum UBP6; class UBA1177; order UBA1177; family UBA1177; genus UBA1177. The sequence continues at coordinate 5,933 of DBYV01000065.1, forward strand.
ATCACGGTGCAGGGTCGTTGTCAGGGATCGGATTTGCCTGAGTGTCCGAAGAGTCATCCGGAGCTTCCGGGGGTGAGTCAGCCGCAGTGTCAGTAGTGTCGTTATTTCCGTTGTCGGCAGCCGTATCGGAAGGAGTGCTGGTATCAGCAGCTTCGTTCTCGTCATCTTCATCTTCAGCGCATGAAACGAAAACGAACATTGCTAGAATCAAAGAGAGAAGTGTAAAAAATTTTTTCATAACTAGTTCCCTTAAGTGTCAGTGAACGTAATAAACAAAACAAAATATGTTAGGAAAAAAAGAAATTAAAACAAATTTTCCAACAGTAATTTGATGAATATGAAGTCTTTGTGATATTCTTTTAAGCTAGGAAAGATCAGTCTTTATGGTGAATTTTTTTGTCAGATTAATAATAATACCCATGATATTCAACCGTCGGATCATCCTTGATTTTAAGGCATGCACCTTTTTCAGAGTTTCCGGTTTCCTCAAGCACTACGCCGTTAAGTCTCGCGGAAAGCAAATCTATTTTTGAGGTGGTGAAATTAAATTCCGCGCTTATGACCTTAACTGTTCCAGCTTTCTGGAAGTAGGTTTTGCCGTGAGTGCAGTCACCGCTGTAGGAATCGCAGTATTCGTCTTCATGAACATATAAGAAAAGTCCTCTGCCGCTTCCCTGGTTTATCTCTGCAAGATTGAAAGTGTCCGTATAATCATACTCGGAAAGGCCGTAAAATTTCAGATAGAAAGTGTCTGACGTTGCTGAGCCGGTATTCGGAGTATAGGTTGCTTTGAATATGTCGTATTTCTCCGAGCCGTGCGAGTGCTTATCGTAGATGAGTTCGGTATTGCTGAGAGTAATTTCTATGCATTCACTCGAAGTGTCAGCTGTGTCCGAGGTATCAGCTGTGTCCGAGGTGTCAGCCGTGTCAGAAGTGTCAGCCGTGTCCGAAGTATCAGCTGTATCCGAAGTGTCAGCCGTGTCAGAGGTATCAGCTGTGTCCGAGGTGTCAGCTGTGTCCGATGTATCAGCTGTGTCTGAAGTGTCAGCTGTATCAGAAGTGTCAGCAGTATCAGAAGTATCAGAAGTATCAGAAGTATCAGCTGTGTCTGAAGTATCAGCTGTGTCTGTGGTATCAGCCGTGTCGGAAGTGTCAGCTGTGTCTGAGGTATCAGCTGTGTCTGAGGTATCAGCCGTGTCTGAGGTGTCAGCTGTGTCTGAGGTGTCAGCTGTGTCTGAGGTGTCAGCCGTGTCTGAGGTGTCAGCTGTATCTGAGGTGTCAGCCGTGTCCGAAGTATCAGCTGTGTCTGTGGTATCAGCCGTGTCTGAGGTGTCAGCTGTGTCAATGAGATCATCGAGAGTTTTGCCGTCACTGCATGAAGTAAAGAAAAGCGCTGTAAAAATCATAAGTGAGATTGCCAAAAAGTTTTTCATTAAAGAACTCCCCCAAAAACATTGATAAAGAAAAAACGCAATATTTTAGTGAAATAAATGGTAAAATCAAATTTATGCATTTGAGTTTTGCAGGAATATCCGGAACGTTTTTCTGATGATTTTAGTAAGTGATTGTCGTATTGTTTTTGACTTTAAGGCATCTGCCGTAAGGAACTTTTGACGATGTCTGGGTGCTGCTTTGTATTGTGACTTCCTCGAGAACTAAATTGGAAAGTACAGCCGTGATCGAGTGATCAGATGAGTTGTAATTTGTCACATTTACAGAACCGCTTTTCTGAAAGAAGTATGTTTCACCCTTATCTTCGTAAATTACAAAGAAAATACCTTTCTCATTATTGAGATTGGTTCCTTCGAGAGAATTGACCTTAATAATGTCGTTGTCGTTTGAAGTACGGACAGTCATAGTGAAATAGTCTTTGGAGCGGGGGTCAGAGTCAAGGATATTTCCTGTGTTCGGAGTGTAGCTCATCTCATATCTCTGGCTGCCAGAATTGTAAGTTATATCGTCTTTAAGAGTGAGTTCAATGCAGTCTTTCGTGCTTTCGAAAAATCCAGCTTCGATTTCAACACAGGCACCGTCTGAATCCGTAATCAAAGTATAGTCTTCGGCATAGCCTGATTCGTGCGCTTCTCTGAGCTTTGCCGAAATGGAGCCTTTGATATTGCCGTCAAGGTCAACTTCAGAGACTGTCAGTGTTCCGCTTTCCTGGAAGTAGTAGGTGCAGTTGTCAAGGTAAAAGCCGTAGAGCAGGTCGCAGTCCTGTGCGACGCTGACGCATTCGGTGCAGTTGAGATAATTTTTGTTTGTACTGCTGCCAAGATTATAGGTTCCGGTATTGACTCTGTCATTGTTATACTGACGGAATTCAATAGTTAAGTCATCAATTTTATCGGGATTTCCCATTGTTATATCGGCATCGAAAGCACCTTCGTAAAGGACAAAAGTGTTCCAGTCTATCGAAATTCCGACGCAGTCTGATTCAGAACCAGTATCAGATGTATCAGCCGTATCAGAGGTATCAGCTGTATCAGAGGTGTCAGCCGTATCAGAAGTATCAGCCGTGTCAGAAGTATCAGCCGTGTCAGAGGTATCAGCCGTGTCAGAGGTGTCAGCCGTGTCAGAGGTATCAGCCGTGTCAGAAGTGTCAGCCGTGTCCGAAGTATCAGCCGTGTCCGAAGTGTCAGCTGTATCAGAAGTGTCAGCAGTATCAGAAGTGTCAGCAGTATCAGAAGTATCAGCTGTGTCTGAAGTGTCAGCAGTATCAGAAGTATCAGCTGTGTCTGAAGTATCAGCCGTGTCAGAAGTATCAGCAGTGTCCGAGGTATCAGTCGTATCAGAGGTGTCAGCCGTGTCTGATGTATCAGCCGTGTCTGATGTGTCAGCTGTGTCTGTGGTGTCAGCCGTGTCAGAGGTATCAGTCGTATCAGAGGTGTCAGCCGTGTCTGAGGTATCAGTTGTGTCAATCAGATCATCAAGAGTTTTGCCGTCACTGCATGAAGCAAAGAAAAACGCAGCAAAAACCGTGATTGCTGCAAGCATGAATTTTTTCATAAATATCTCCAAAAAACTGTTAATAAACAAAGCGCAATATTTTAGTAAAAGAAATAGTTAAATCAAATTTTGTGGATATGTCAGGTGATGTTTCTGTCTATTAATAATTAAAGTGAAGGATAAAAAAAAGGGCGCCGAAGCGCCCTGAAAATTCTAAAAAGGTATTACGATTTAGAGTGTTACAAGTGCGCAACCGCCGTCGTCACCACCTTTATCCGAATTTGTTTTATCGCCGTCAGCCGGGGTTGTGTCATCGCCGTCAGCCGGAGTTGTGTCATCGCCGTCAGCCGGAGTAGTGCCTGTGTCGCTGTTGTCATCGCCGGGAACTTCAGTATCGCCGTCTGTATTAGCCGTATCGTTGTTGCCCGTGTCGCCAGTATCGCCGGTATCACCAGTGTCGCCGGTATCACCTGTGTCATTAGCGTTGTAAGCAAACGGAGCGTTTGCGATATCGTAGCATTTTCCGCCGGCAACTTCTGTTGAATTCCAATCAGAGTCTACAGTAACCTCAACGAGTCTGACGTTGTTGAGTGCAGCATCAATTGCACCGGTAGTTTCGTTAAACGAGTTTACAGTTACAGTACCGCTCTTCTGGAAGAAACGTTTGCCGATACCGGTCATATAGCCTTCCTCGTCATACTGGATGTCTTCAAAAAGCTGCATGCAGACATCGCAGTCAGCGTAATTTGTGCCTGCAAGGTCATAGCTGCCTGCTTCGATTACATCGTAAAGTTCGAAGGTTGTGTAGTCACCTTCAAAAGCAACAGGCGTATGATTGAACTGGTAAGAGTATGAGCCGTATTCGATGTAAGATCCGTCGAAGACAGGATCGTTGTTAAGAGTTATCTTTGTGCACTCATACTCTACGCATGATTTCTGATCTTCGCTGCAAGCAAGGTCTCCGCAGCCTTCGCCGCATGTTCCGCCGCAACCGTCGTCACCGCAGATTTTGCCTGTGCAGTCGGGAACGCATACGCCGCTGTCGAAAGTAGCGGTTTCGATTTCGATGCATCCGCCGTCTGTAACAAATGTTGTGGTAAGGTCATCAGCAATAGTAGCTTCTGCCAGAACAGCCTGAATTGTTCCTTTAATTTCGTTTGAAGCGTCAACTGCTTCAATTGTCAAAGTTCCGCTCTTCTGATAGTAAACTTTAGAGTATTTAGCGTCTTCGCCTTCTCCAACTAAATCGGACTGAAGGTATACACATTCCGTGCATGTTTTGTAGGTCGAATTGATGGTGCTGCCAAGGTCGTAGGTGCCGGCAGTGATTTTACCGGTTTCTTCATCCTGATAGAACTGCATCCATAAATTAGGATCGTAATCTGTTTCATCAGCAAGATAAAAACTGTTTAACTCATAATGTGTCAAACCGCTCCACTCAAGCGAGAAACCTGTACATTCCGCAGCTGACAGGTTGAAGGAAAGAAGGCATGCAAAAACTGCAAATGCCGAAACAAAAAGTTTTTTCATGTTTAATCTCCATAAAAAGTTAATGAACAAACAAGGTATTATAGTAGGATTTTTATTTTAAAAAAGTTTTTTATTTTGGTAGATCCGTTGCGGAAACTAAGGCTGGAGAGTATTCCATTCAAGGTTTTTCACTTCGTAGCATTTTCCGTTCGGAATTGGAGTGAAACTGTCGAATTCGTCAACTTCGACAAGTCTGAAGTGACCGTGTCCTTTGGATTCCAAAGTTTCTTCCTTAACCTCTTCGAAAACGAGTTCTCCGCTCTGCGGAAAGTAGATTTTCTGATATTCTTCATTTTCATTAACATCTTCGTAGAACAGAATGCATTCGGTGCAGGTTGCATATTTGGTGTTAAGCCCAGAACCAAGATCTACAACTCCGGAATTCAGCGTTTCGGCGGCGTCACCGTCTTTATTATAAAAATAAAGATTGAAAATGTCGTCGAAATCAGTGCTGCCTGCGCTTCTGCCGGTTGCATAAGCTTCGTAATAATATGTGTCGTAATCATTGAGTAATTTGACCTGACCGAGAGTTATTTCGTCACATTCAAACGGAACGCACGATTTCTGGTCTTCAGAACAGGTGAAATCTCCACTACAGCCTTCGCCGCAAGTTCCGCCGCATCCGTCGCCTCCGCAGATTTTGCCAACGCAGTTCGGAACGCAGACGCCGGTGTCAAATTCCCAGTTCTCGATTGCGACACATTCTCCTCCATCAACTTTTACTGCTTCACCTGTGTCTGGGTCGATTGTGACTTCTACGAGTTTAGCCGTAAGATTTCCTTTGATTTCATTTTCTTTATCAACTTCTTCGATTACGAGAGTTCCGCTTTCCTGAAAAAACAGCTTTTTTGCATGTTTTCCGTCATGATCCTGAAAAACTTTTACGCACTCGGTGCAGTTCAGGTAGCTTCTGTTGTCGCCTTTACTGAGATCGTAAGTGCCGGGGTGCGATGCGACTTCGTCAGGCGAGGTTGCGTTTTTCGATTGGAAAATATCAATCTCGAGTTTGTCCGTCATGTTTTTGTCGCCCAAAATGTTGTCTTTGACATAACCAAGGTAGGTGTCTCTGTAATATTTGCTGAAAGTTGCTCCGTCAACAGTGAAAACATAGCATCCGTCCGCGTTTTTTTCGGGTTCGTCTGTGTCTTCGTCAGGGGCTTCGGATTTGTCTTCGTCCTGTGAAATACCTGTATCTGTGTCTGTGTTAGGAATGTCTGAATCATCTGTTATTTCGCTGTCAGCTGCATTGTTGCTGTCGTCATTGTCAGGCGTGATTTCTGAATCGTTGTCATCTTTGCCGCCGCATGAAATAAAAAATACGAGAGAGAGGAGAACAAAAAGAAATTTAGAAAACTTTTTCATGAAAACCTCCTGAAATCGATAAAATGCGGATAATTATGGGAAAATCTTTTAAAAAGTAAAGCTGTCGAAGACATATAAAAAAATCCTTTAAATATTGCTTTTTTATCGCTTGTATATAAAATAATCCAATTTAGATCGAAGTGATTTCGGTGTGTTGATTCTTAATTTATTGTTGGAGGGATTATGAAAAACACAAAATTTTTAGTGCTTTTTTTCATTGTTTTCGCTTTTTTTCTGGCTTTTGCCCAGGAAGAACCTGATCCTGATGCTACTGACCCGGCAGATCAGGATGCTACTGACCCGGCAGATCAGGATGCGGAGGCTCCTGACGAGGATGCCGAACCTGCTGTTGACAACGGAAAAGGTCAGATGATAGGCGGAAAGCCTGTTATGAGCTGGGAAGACGGCGGTCAGGATTTTTTCGTAATGTTCAATTCTAACATTGACAACAAAATCAAACTTTATGATGAAGATGATAAGAACCCGCAGGGTGATACATGCGTTGAATCAAGTTCTTTCACTCTCGATAAATTCCACATTCCGGAAGACGCAATCATCGAAAAAGCTTATCTTGTCTGGATGGGTGCAGTTGATCCTGCAAAACTTAACGATCCTACGGACAACGAGGTTCATCTTCATTTCCAGCAGACTAATGACAAAAATGTCGAATATGCGGCAGATATAAAGGCCGGCGAAACCGGAAAAAAACTTACTGCAGCACCGAGTTTTGATTTCGAAGGTATCAAATTCAAAGACGAAGTTGAGCTTGGCTGTTCGGAAACGGCAAGCGGCACCAGCACTTCAGATTTTGAAATCGGTTATTTTACCTATCGTGTTGATGTTACTGACTTCTTTAATGAAATTTACGAAGCTAACAAAGCTGCTGAACATCAGGAAGGAACAGGTGAATACTACGGAACCTACACTTTCAGCGGTCTTGACTGCACAGAGCACGACGCTTACCGCTGCAAAACCACGATGGTCAGCGCATGGTCGATTTTCTTCATTTACAGATCGAAGAACATCAGACCGAAAAAGATTTATTTCTACAACGGTCTGGCATTTGTTTTTGGAGAGGAATCTGTTGCAGAAGTAAGCGGTTTCGAACTTCCGCTTAACCCGGCTGTCCGTCTTACGACCATGATTGCAGAAGGTGACCCGAGTCTTACTAATCCGTCGCTTCCTCCTGAAGGTCTCTACCTCAACGGAACTTACAAAATCAACAACAAATGTAACCCGATAACAAGCACCTATGTCGAAGTTTTCAACTCGGTTTCCTCTATCGTAACCTGGGATCCGAATGCTGACCCCGAGAACCAGATTCAGTGCGTTTCCGGTCCTGAGGACGAGGGTGTTAACTACGGTATCGACGTTGACACATTCCTTCTTGACAGCGAAAAGGAAATCAACCTGAAGGAGCATCTCGAAAAAGGAAATACTTCGATGAATATCAAGCTTTCTGTAAACCAGGATGCTATTTTCACGAACTTCATGGTTCTTTCTGTTGATATCAAAGGCTCAAATTTTGATATTCCTGACGAAGACGAAAAATATTTCTGCGCTTGTCCTGCTGCATCCAACAACAGCGCAAATGAATACTATTGCCCATATATAAATAAGAGCAAAGAATTCTACTACCTGGTAAAAGTTCAGAACTGGGGTGAGGACCAGACCGGTGCAGTTACGATCTCCGATGAACTTGATTCAAAACTTGACTATGTTCCCGGAACGACGGAATATGCCACCAAGTTCGATTCAAAAGGCAACGGAACTGACTGGACGGTGATTGAAGATAAAAACGGCAAATTCCCGCTTTCAGGCGAAGGTGTAAAACTTATCGATAAAATGTCGCCATGCAGCAAAACTTCGTGTCCTGACAAAATTCTTGTCAGATACAAAGTCAGACCGAAAACCGGTATCGCAAAGAACTATGTTTTCTCAAACATTGCGGTTCTTGCCGATGAGCATAGCGATACTCCTTACAAAACCAACACTTCATATCCTCTTAAACTGAAACCGGGAAGCTGTGTTCCTGATTCTGAATGTGATTCTCCGACTGCTGAAATGTGCGGAGGTGTAAGAGAGAACAAAGAGTGCGGCGAAGGGCTTCCTGACTGTCCGACTGGATATGTCTGCGAAAATTCCAAGTGTGTTGACGACGCGGCAAGTATGTGCAGTGATGCTGCGGTTGAACTTGCTCTCGGCAAAAACTCTCCGCAGTCGGAAAATTCGATAATCATCCCGAAAGATAACGGCGGGCAGCCGCTTGTTCTCGGTCAGTTCACTCTTCAGGCTTCCAACTGCGATGAAGGTAAAGTGTTCAACTTCAACGATATCCGTGTTCACTTCAACACGAGAAACAATTCCAAATTCGAATTTTCTGATTTTGAACTTATTTATGACGCTGACGGAAACGGCGCTTACGATGAACTGGTTGATTCTGTTGTCAGCAATCCTGATTCTACGACTAAAAACGTAAATTACATTTACATGTCGCTGAAGGCTAACGCTAAGAAATATGTCGGAAAATCGCTTAACTACTTCATTGTCCGTGCTAAAGTAAACTACAAGGATGAAGAGATTTCGACAAACACAGCTTTCAATTTCTACCTTGAAAAGGATGCGGTTAAAGTAAGCAGCAGCGGAAATGCCGAGATTAAGGAAGGCAATGACGGCTTTGAATTCGCAACGTTTTACCTTGAGCCTACAGGCGACTACTTTATTACGACAATCGGTTCCAAAGACCCGGCTGTTCCTGCAATTTCTGAGATTAACAACAATATTCCGGTTATGCAGATCAAAACGAAGTCGATAGGCAAGGCTAATACGATCAATAAATTTAAAATCAAAGTTCCGAACAGCTCTGTAAAATTCGGTGACAAAAACGGTATTACCGGTATTTCACTCTGGCTTGACGCAGACAACAACGGAACAGGCGATGTCAAAATTGCCGAGAAAACGAGTTTTGCTGCTGGTGAATCGACCGCTATTACGTTCGAGGCTTCCGATTTCTCGCAGCCGCTCAGCTACATTGCGGACGAAGAGAAATATATCGTGGTAAAAGTTGATTTCAATATGGTTAAGGAAGATCCTGCAATGTTCGGCAAAATCATAATCCCGAAAGGCGGCATCTCACTTGCAGACACCTCGGCAACTGTATACGAGCTTCCGCTTAATTCGAAGGAGTTTAAGTATGAGTGCAAAGAGGGCGATGCAAGCTGTGTAACCGAGAAAAAGAAAAGCGGAGGTTGCGCTGTGCTCGAAGTAGAAGCCGACAACACCGGTATAATCGTTATTGCGGCAGTTCTTTCGGCAGCTGCAATGCTCGGTTTTGCTCTTCTCAGAAAAAAAATATTCTAAAATCTTCTAAAAAATCTGTTTAATAACCTCTAACAATTTTACTTTTCTTTCATTTTGTGCTACTCAACATCAGTTTTTTGTGTTCAGTTACACTTTGATTTGACGGTTTAAATCTTTTTCGCGTGTTTTTTCGCGGAAAGAGATTGTTTTATAATGTTCAATCTGCGTTTATCGCAAGGGGGAAACATGAAATCAGTTAACGTTCAGGAACTTCTAAAAAGGCTCGGAATCAAAAAGCAAAATTACGGTGCAACGACCGGTTCTTCAAAAGGCTGGCTCAAAACGACGGGAAAAAAGCTTGAAAGCGTTTCCCCGATTGACGGCAAAGTAATCGCTGCCGTTATTCAGGCGACGAAGGAAGAATATGAAATCGTTGCTGCAAAGGCGAAAGAGGCATTCGAAAAATTCAAAATGATGCCCGCTCCGAAACGCGGCCTTATCGTTCGCGAAATCGGCGACGCTCTGAGAAAGTACAAAAGCGACCTCGGCGCGCTCGTAACTCTTGAAATGGGTAAAATCGCTGTCGAAGGAAAAGGCGAAGTTCAGGAAATGATCGACGTTTCCGATTTCGCACTCGGTCTCAGCCGTCAGCTTTACGGCTACACGATGCACAGCGAAAGAGAAAACCACAGAATGTATGACCAGTATCATCCGCTCGGTGTTGTCGGCGTTATCACCGCTTACAACTTCCCGGTAGCAGTATGGTCATGGAACTCTCTTCTTGCAGCTGTATGCGGCGACGCTGTAATCTGGAAACCGAGTTCAAAGACTCCTCTTACCGCAATAGCAGTTCAGAATATCATTGCTCCGATCGTTGACAAATACGATATCGACGGCATTTTCTCGCTCGTTATCGGCAAAGGCAGCGATGTCGGCGACACGCTCGTAAACGACCCGCGTATTCCGCTTATCAGCATGACAGGAAGCACGAAGATGGGTCGTCAGATCGGCGAAGCTGTTGCAAAGAGATTCGGCAGATCGCTTCTTGAACTCGGCGGCAACAACGCAGTCGTCATCGACGAAACTGCTGACCTTGATATGGCTCTCAGAGCTGTCGTTTTCGGTTCTGTCGGCACGGCAGGCCAGAGATGCACCACGACAAGAAGAGTTATCATCCAGAAATCGGTAAAGGCGAAATTCGTAAAATCGCTCATCAACGCATACAAACAGGTAAAAATCGGCAACCCGCTTGACGACGACAACATCATGGGTCCGGTTGTAGATGAACAGACTGTCAACGACCTTATGGAATCGATCAAACAGGTCAAGGCTCAGGGCGGCAAAATCCTTTACGGCGGCAAGAAAGTCACCGTTAAAGGCTGCGAAGGCGGTTTTTATGTTGAGCCGACGATTGCTGAAGTAAAGCACGACCTTCCGATCGTTATGCACGAAACATTCGCTCCTCTTCTTTACATAATCGAATTCGACAAGATCGAAGATGCGATAGCTTACAACAACGAAGTTCCGCAGGGACTCAGCTCGGCACTCTTCTCGACATCGCTTCCCAACACTGAACTCTGGCTTTCACACGCTGGTTCAGACTGCGGTATCGCTAACGTCAACATCGGCACGAGCGGTGCTGAAATCGGCGGCGCATTCGGCGGCGAGAAAGAGACGGGCGGCGGCAGAGAATCTGGCAGCGACGCTTGGAAAGTCTACATGCGCCGTCAGACCAATACAATCAACTGGGGCAAATCGCTTCCGTTGGCACAGGGCATCGATTTCAAAATCTAATTTATAGGAGAAGAAAATGACAAACGCTATCTATTCGATTCCGCGTCCGCAGAATGAACCTGTTTACGCTTATGCTCCGGGTTCTGCTGAAAAGAAACTTTTGAAAGAAGAACTTGACAGACAACTCAAACAGGAAGTCGAGATTCCGCTCATTATCGGCGGCAAAGAGATCAAAACCGGCAAAACGATGAAAGTCGTTGCTCCGCATGATCACAAACACGTTCTCGGCGTATGTCATCTCGGCGGCGAAAAAGAAGTCCAGAATGCTATCAAATGCGCTCTTGAAGCAAAGAGAGAGTGGGAGAACATGGACTGGCACCAGAGAGCTGCCATTTTCATGAAGGCGGGTGAACTCATTTCGCAGAGATACCGCTACAAAATGAACGCAGCAACTATGCTCAACCAGAGCAAGACCTGCCACCAGGCTGAGATCGACTCTACTTGCGAACTCATCGACTTCTGCCGTTTCAATTCTCACTATATGCAGGAAATCTACCGCAGACAGGATCTTCACAACGATAAAGGAACATGGAACCGCGTAGAGTTCAGAGCTCTCGAAGGCTTCGTTCTCGCAGTAACTCCTTTCAACTTCACCTCTATCGCAGGAAACCTTCCGATGTCTCCGGCTCTTATGGGCAACGTAGTTCTCTGGAAACCGGCTTCAACCGCTCTTCTTTCGAACTACTACCTTATGAAGATCTTCCAGGAAGCGGGACTTCCGGACGGCGTTATCAACTTCCTTCCGGGCCGCGGCGGCAGCATCGGTGATCCGGCTGTTGATTCTCCGGAATTCGCAGGTCTTCACTTCACAGGTTCGACCTCTGTCTTCAAATCGATCTGGAAGAGATCGGCAAACAACATCGACATTTACCGCTCGTATCCGAGAATCGTAGGAGAGACAGGCGGCAAGGACTTCATATTCGTCCACAGCTCGGCAAACGTTGACGAAGTCGCAGTTGCAGCAGTCCGCGGTTCTTTCGAATATCAGGGCCAGAAATGCTCGGCAGCTTCGAGAATGTATGTTCCGAAGTCGCTCTGGAAGCAGATCAAAGACAGAATGTGCGATATGATCAGCACGATCAAAGTCGGCGACGTAACCGATTTCAGAAACTACATGGGCGCAGTCATCGACGAAAACAGCTTCGACAACACGATGAACTACATCAACACCGCTAAGAAGTCGAAAGATGCAAAAATCATCGTCGGCGGAACCGGCGACAAGAAGAAAGGATACTTCATCCAGCCGACCGTCATCGAAGCTCTTGATCCGCACTTCGTAACGATGGAAGAAGAGATTTTCGCACCTGTTCTTACAGTTTATGTCTATGACGACAAGAAGTTCGTCGAGACGATGGATCTCTGCGACAAAACTTCTCCGTATGCACTTACCGGCTCGATCTTCGCAAACGACAGAAAGGCTGTCGCTATGGCTGAAGACGCACTCAGACACTGCGCAGGCAACTTCTACATCAACGACAAACCGACCGGTGCAGTTGTCGGCCAGCAGCCCTTCGGCGGCGCAAGAGGCAGCGGAACCAACGACAAGGCTGGCAGCAGCGTCAACCTTCTCAGATGGACAAGCCAGAGAGCAATCAAGGAAAGCCTTGTTTCTCCGACCTCATACGAATACGCTTTCCTTAAAGAGAAATAGTCTAACTATCTGATTTTTTCTAAGATTCCGTGCGGTTCGCGATCGGCGTGCTGCACGGATTTTTTTATTTACAAAAAATTTCTTTTTCTATAGTTTTGTGCGTTGAATTGATTTTAAAGAGGTAATTATGTTTTATTTCCCAAAAAGAGAAAAGATAAAAGAGAAAATATCAGAACTAATGCATCCGATTTATGAAGGTGATTTTGATAAGGCGTTAAAATCTCTTGACGAAGAATTTGTTGATTCTTTATGGAACAATACTGCGAAATGTTTTGTGAATTATTATAAATATTCTTTGCGGCCTTTGCCTCCTGAAAAATCTTTATATTATAAGGCTTTGAAAGAAAACTTTATTTTTACATATTCTATGAATGTGGAAGCATATTTTATTGCTTCCATAGAAAAAGAACCGAATACTCGTGTGAGTGCTATTTGTGATTACATGAATTATTTGTTCAACCGCTCGGATACTCAAGCACAATTGCAGCAAGCTGTCGAAAAATTAGAAAAATATATGGAATTATACGGGAAAAAAACAGAGTTCCTGGAAAGGGCAGTGGTGCTGTGTTCTGTTATGAAGGATACAGAAAAGTTGTATTCAACTCTTTTGACTCTTGTTGAAAGAAAAAGAGAATCCGGTTCAAACGAAGAAGTTGCCGATATGCTTTTAAGAATAGCTGACTGTGAATACAGGCTCGGCAATTTTGAGAAATCAATAGAAACTGCCGAAAAGGCTTTTAATTGCGGATGTTGGATAAACGGTTACGCAAAACAGATGGTTGATTCATATATTGCTTTGTCGGAATATGATAAAGCAAGAAATTTCATGAATACTTTATTTAAATCAGAGGAGTCAAGAATCTCTGAAAAATTTTATTCTTATTTGAGTTATAAGATCAATGTGGCTGAAGAGAAAAAATATGACGCATACAGATGTGTGTATGATTTGAACAACGATGATTTTGTTGATCATATTTGCTGGTGCAGAGTTAGAGGAATATTAAATAGTAAATGTTGTAATGGTGATGTGTATTTTTTTGTTATTGATAAATACAGTCTTAAATATGCTTTGAGAAATGTCGGGACAGAAAAAATAGATCTTAAAGAACCTTCATATCTGTCAACTATACCAGACTATTATTGGTCCGCATTTATAACGAAACATTTTTACGGTGAAACAAAAGAATATTATGAGTATATTTGCCGTGCTTTGTTCTATGACGGAACCAATTTTGGCGGCGAATTGCTGGATCTGGATACATGTAGAAGTTGTCTGCTCAGTGCCGTTAAATTTTCCTACATTATTGACGGAGGTAATTTTCCTGGAAAAGAACAGCATACTATAAGAGGATTGGCGGCAGCTTATTTGAATAAAAGAATATTTACTTTCCAAGACGTCTGCAAACTTAAAAAATATTACTATGTTGAGAATCCTGTTTTAATGTTGCCAGCTGTGAATAATGACAAATATAAGGAGTTGAGAGAAGATATTGATAATAATGACAAAAAGTTCGCTGATGCAGAGCAAACTTTCAGAAATTTGTTTGACTTGGCGAAGAAAAATACCGATTTTAAGGAAGAAACTAATTTGAAATGTGAAGGTGTGGCACGCGGTTTGGAAAACGATGTTCTTACTTTTGAATCCGATAGGAATTTTATTAAAGAATATGCTGACTTTATGTTCAAAATGAATGATCTTTACAAATGTGATGATTATCATGAACGTGTCAGGATTTTATTCGAAGAAAGAAAAAGGATGCTGGATTTAATAGAATCCAGAGGTTTTAGACATCGTACCACAATATTTTTTGAAAATTATTTTATTCACATCTTCCATGCCACAATGGATAATTTGGAAAACTTTATTAGTGAAACGATAGCTTCTGCTGATTTTGAGGAGATCACAAATCCGTATATCACAGGAACTCCTGTTGTTAAAGACGATATGTTTTTCGGAAGGGATGAATTGATTGGAGGACTGGTAAAATCTATTGAAGATGACAGAACACGCTGCATTGTTATTTATGGTCAGAAACGTTCGGGAAAATCATCAATATTCGAGCATCTGAAACGAAGGCTCGTTGATAAGTTTATTGTTGTTGATTTTACATTGCTTTCAGATGTTCTGAACGAGCAGTATTTTTACAAATGTATACAGAAAAATTTATGTCACACTCTCAAACAGAATCATTGTGATGAAAAAGTGGTCAAGACCTTGAAAAATCGGACTATTTCGGATTTTTTGGATTTTGAGGATTTTATTCAGGAAGTGAGAGAGGGTGTCTGTGAGCCGGGAAACAAGGAACTCTTGCTTATGATCGATGAATTTACGCGCATATATGAATTTGAAAAACATGGTGATTCTATCAGTAATTTTATGGATAAATGGAAGACCATGGTAGAAAGGAATTTCTTCAAATCAGCTCTTATCGGTCAGGTCAATATGCCGGAATTTATCCGTGAATATCCAAATCAGTTTCAGGTGACTGATTTAATACGTGTTTCATATCTCGAAAAAAAATATGCGGAAGATCTGATAGTCAGGCCGATACTTTCAAGTAACGGAAAAAGCAGATATATCAATGGCGCGGAAAAGGAAATTGCTGTTTGGTTTAACGGACAGCCTTATTTTATTCAAAGATACTGTCATAAATTGGTCAATTATTTGAATATGGAAAAGAAACAATTCATAACTCCTGAGATTGCCGAAAGTGTGAAAAATCAGATGCTTGCCGAGTCAGGAATAGACTTTTTTGATAATCTTGTCGCTTCGAGTGACGCGGAATCTTGGAGTGTTATTGAAAAAATTGCGAAATCCGATGCCGAAGAGGTAAGAAAAGAAAGTTTGAATTTAACTGATTCCGAGGAAAAGGCTTTGGAAAAACTTGTCGACAGAGATGTCGTGCAGAAGAAACCGGACAATAAATACGCAATAAAGATTCCTTTTTTCAGGGAATGGGTAAAAGAATATAAATAGGGGGAAAGATGCAGAACAGATTGGCTGAAATCGGAAATATAATGATTGGTGATGCATATGTCCACAGAAAAGAACTCGAAAAGAGATTGCTGGACCGGACGGTTAATTACGATAATTGCGGTTCTGTAAATGTGGTCGGTTTGCAGAGAATGGGAAAATCTTCAATGGTTTATAATGTCCTCGAGGCAAAATCCGATGAATATTATGAGAAAAATATTGTTATAGCGCGAATATCCGCCAACACGGTCGCTTCAGCTCATCAATTCTTTAAATGTATGGCTGAAAAAGTTTATAAGGTAATCAAAAAGCATAATGGTGTTACTGACGATTTGAAAGATTGTTTTGAAGATTTCAAAAGAGAAAATATTGAGGAGAACGGCCCTTATACACTGCAATTTTTTTTCGAAAGCGTAAAAGATTCGGGGAAACAGGTCGTCTGTATTGTTGATGAGTTCGACAATTGTGCTGAATTGTTCTCAAAATTTCCGTCAGGTTTTGCTGTTTTGAGGGAGTTGGCATCAGATCCAAAAACTCACATAGCTTTTGTGTTTGTTTCAAGAAGGCAGGTCGTGGAATTGGAACGTAAATGCAGCAAAAAATCAGGGGAAGAGACCTCTCCTTTTTATAACATTTTAGGTGATCCGATCTTTGTTAAATGCTTTTCTGATGAAGAAATGGAAGAGTATTACAAATGTAACGAAAAATCGGGTGTTGTATTAAACGAAAAAGAAAAGGAAACCTTAAAATCGATCGCCGGAGGCCAGCCGTATTGGTCGGATCTTATTCTTAAAGCTTATAAAGAAGCGAAAGACAACGGCAAAAATGTTGATATTGAAAAAATATTTTATGAGCAAATGAAGTGTTTGTATGACGAATATGAACACATGCTTGCTTTGCTGGAAGATCAGGAGCTTAAGAACAAACTTTATCAGATTATGTTCGGGCCGATGGATGACTGTACCAAAACTGATCTCCGGACTTTGTATAATTACGGGGTTATAATTGATACGGAAGAGGGACTTTCTGTTTTTTCCAAAGAGTTGGAAGAATATATGAAAATGCAGGAAATGAATGTCAAATTCTATCCATTGTGGCATAAGGTTGAAACAGAATTGAGGAAAATCCTTAAATCAAAACTGGCAGACGAATACAAACCTGATTGGGAAAGAGCTATAATACAAGATTATCTTTTGTCCGATCCGAAAGAACTTATGAAAGTTTTGAAAGAACATTTCTTTCATACAGACAATCCGATTGATCCTTATCCTTATAACAAAAAGGAATATACAAAAAAACAGTATTTTCTTTCCGATAATTTGTCTCAGGCTAAAGGAACAAAAAGGAAGATGGAAGATAAGAAAAAGTACGGTGTGATAAAAGATAAATCTGATATTTCCATTCTTGAGGCAATATTGACGAGAGGTCTATTTCTTCTTTGTGAGTTTGAATATAAAAAACTTGGCTTGGAAGATGTATTTGGAGATAAGGATGATTTTGTAAAAAAAGCAGTTCATTTGACCGAGGCAAGAAATACTTATCAACACAACAATGATGAACTTTTGAGTGAAGATTACAAAATGAAAACCAAAAAATACTGCAAAGAACTTTGCGAAAAGATGGATGAGTACGAAGCAAAAAATAATTAAGCGCTAATACTAAAATACATTTTTATCCGTGCGGTGCGCAATAGTCGGCTGCACGGATTTTTTTATTTGTTCGATAAAAGAAAAAATTCAAGCCCTAAAACTAACTTGAATTTTTTAAATTGTGGGGAAGTAAAAATGGAAGCCTCTCGATTCTCTGGCGACCCCTAGCGGATTCGAACCGCTGTTAGCGGCGTGAGAGGCCGCCGTCCTAACCGCTAGACGAAGGGGTCATTGCATGAATAAATGGATCCCGAACAAGGATTCGAACCTTGATTGACGGAGCCAGAATCCGTAGTCCTGCCATTGGACGATCCGGGAACCTCATGCTTTATTTGAAGATTCTTGCAAAGACCTTGTCATCCCATGCGATGACATAAATTTTGTGCCAAGGCGCCGATTTTTTCAGGTTGTAGAAAACATGAACCCGATAGTTTTCTTCGTTGGTCATCAATTCGTCTTTTACCGAACTGTCACCTACGAAAAGCGCCTGAACCTGTTTGACTGAAGTATCAAAATCTTTCATGAGCTGATACTTGTTGTCTCCTGTCTTCGTAGCCTGTGCCGGAAGATAGGCAAGATTCAGGTCTTTTGCAAAAATTCCAAAACTCAAAAGTGAGAGAACAATTAAAACGGCGGCTTTATAGCCAAAAAAATGTCTGAAGTCAAGAAAAAATTTCATTTTCACGAAAAATCTCCGTTTTCTTTAACTATTCGCCCTGATTCTGGAGTTCTTTGATCTTGTCTTTGAGAGCTTTTTCTCTTTCCCAGATCTCTTTGAGCTGTTTTCTTGCTTCTTCATCTGCCTTTTTGGTGTCTTCAATGAGTTTTTTAAGTCTGTCTCTTTCCTTATTTTCCGCGATGAGTTCGTCATGAGTGATATGAACGCCGTCGATGAGATAGAAATTGAAGGAAAGCGGCTGATCCGGGTCCCATTCTTCAGGAATGTCTTTCATGACAGTTTTAAAAACTTTTACCGAGTTCGGAAGAAGCGAAGTTCTGAGACCTTCGTATCTCATATCGGTTACGGGAAGGAAATTGTCAGCGTAAATTACATCGCCGTTTTTATCTTTGAAACGGACTCTGATGCCGACTCTGATCATGTCAAGGTCGCTGCTGCCGTTGAGGATTGTTCCGGTAAGTTCAGCCAGTCCGGGACGGCCGGGGATTTTCTTTCCGGTGATGTCGTCTATTTTGATGAGTCCTTTGTAGTTTTTAAGCAGATTTGCAAGTCTTGCCTGCTCGTTGTTGCGCTCGGTGATTTCAGCCATGAGAGTCTGAAGTTCGACTTTGAAAGCTTCTCCTTCCTTAACGATTCTGACTGTGAAGATAAGAGATGCGTCTTCATTCATAACGCCTGCCATACGACCCATGTTTGCTGTCTGGCCGGTAGCTTCGATGAAAGCCTTGGTTTCTGCATCAATAACGATATTTGCACGCGAAGTTCTGATTTCCGTGCCGATTTTTCCTTTGTAGGTTGTTGTTGCGAAATCTTTGAAATCATCAAAAGTTACGACTTTTTTCATTTCGGTTGAGAGCCAGTTGTCGTAAATCTCCTGCAAAGTTCCCTGCTTACCATCGGAAGCATCACGAACAGCATAAAGATAGCTCTGAATGAAAGAGTCAACCTGATCCTGAAGAGATTTCGATTTTTCGCCGCAGCCTGCAAACATCAGCACTGCCAATAAGAAAAGCGCTAATTTTTTCATAATTCCTCCTGAAAAAGTAAAAAAACAATGTTGCGCGAACATATATCAATTTACATATATGTCAAGAATATAATATCCTTGGATATTCATTGCGGAGATATTCGAACTTTCGCTCATAAAAGGTGAAACTTTTATCGTATATGTCTCTCCGGCCTTTACCTTGCGGATTATAGAGCTGTACTTGTTGAAGTGAATTGAAGGGATCATGTCGTCGGAAGTCTCTAAAACTGCGTTCCCATGAAGCAAAGTGAGAACCGTATCTATATCAAAGGAGGTCGATTCGCGGTCTGGACTTGTAGAAATATAGACTGTGCCGTCTTTTTCCGGCGTAAATTCAAAAGTGTTTTCGTAAAAATTGCTGTCTGTGTCAAAGTATCCGGAATATGCCTTTCCGGTCGATATTTTTACAGGAGTTTGGTCTATTCCGTGAGTCCATTTTTCGGGCTTGTTGTTAAATTCAGATATCGAAAATTTCAGTTTTTCCCCTGAATTCTGCTCGCATTCGCCAATGTAGATAGCAAATACAAGAGTTTCCGTCTTATCGTATTTTCTTGAGAAAAATCTGACAGTTTCTGCGGTGTCAGGCATTGCAAATGGAAGTAGATCTCTGTCAAAAATGTATAGCCCTGCGGAATTATCCGGGATAGAAAGAGTAATTTCCGCGACATCGCTTTCTTGGTTGGCGTTCCATCTGAAAAATTTCCATCCGCAGTCGGGAAGTTCCGTTTCGAGTTCTCCTTCTGCTGAATCGAAAGTTTCAAGTTTATTGTCTTTGCTTATTTCCAGAGTGTATGGAACATCTTTTCCAAGCAGATCAATGTAAAACTGCCCGTTGAAAGGTGAAATCATGTTGATGTTGTGCGTTTCAAGACCACTCAGCATGCTTGCACGCAGGGCTATAAGACCGCTTCCTGTTAAATTGTAGGACGAAGCCCAGAGTGTAGCAGTGAAAGGTTCCGGTTTTTCAGGATCGATTTTTACAGAAACGATATCACCTTTTTCCACTTCCAGACGAAACCAGTCTTCGTCGTCGCTTTCTTCTCCCAGAATATTCTTTTTTTCTTTGTCAAGATACCCTGAAATACTGGTCAAACCAACCATGTTTGCGTAATTGTAGGTATCGTTCGGTTCAAGTTCGGATGAATCGGACTGCTCTGTGAAAGAGATGTTGAAAGGTTCATCCTTTGTTTCGTCAAGATCAAGAAGTATTCTGCCAGTCACCAGAAGATGACGCAAATTTCCCTCGAGCCTTGAATAGATGAGCGGGTCGATCTTGTTGCTGTAATAGTCTTCGTCGTCATTTCCGGCAACTATTTCTCTGGTGCCGCAGTTCATGACAAACGAAAACTTGTCGCTCAGCATATTTTTTGTGTCGATATTTATCTGGTAGTAGGTACTTCCTTCAAAAACCGGTTCAAGGATGTCTACATGCGCACCGTTCTGACTGAAAATTCTTTCAAGCGTCGAATTTAATTCGATTTTTTCGTAGTTGTCAGTGTCGCATATATGACTTGAAATTACCCTGAAATAGTATTTAAAACCGCCGGTTTTTTTCTCTTCACCGGTGTTTCTTTTGTCGCCGATCTCGAAATACTGCCAGCCGCCTGCTGTTGTTACGAAAGTTGCCCGTCTTTTTCCAGGAACTTTGAAAATGGCAAAAGAGTAGTTGCCCAGATTGTCGGTGTGACCTATGTATGGCTCAAAATTTTTGTCTCTACTTTCAAATTCAAAAGTAATCAGAGTCCCTGACGGGAGCCAGATTTTAAAAAGATCGGTATCTGCTGAATTTCCTTTGGGTTTTGCAATTTCGGCAGAATAGATATTTCCTTCGGCAATCTCAAAAGCCTGGAAAGTTTCTTCATTCGGTTCGATTTCTTTTATATATTCGGCTGAATCGATGTATTTTGTGTGTTCACAAGCCAAAATAAGCGGGAAAATCAATAAAAACTGAATGTATCTGAGAATTTTTTGTGTCAAAAAGACCTCCTCTAAAACTTTCATGATTATTCAGATAAATTGCTGAAAGTAAATATTAAACCAATGTCGTTCAAATATAAAAAAGTGCAAAAATTCTGATTTTGAATATAATATTCTGCTGTTTTTGGTGAGGAGGAGTTCTTATGAAGCATATTTTTCTTTTGTTATCTCTTTTTGTTTTTTGCATTTCATGCGGTAGCCGCGAGCGGACAGCTCCGTCTGTTTATAAATCGAGGGAAAAACTGGAACTTCTGGGCTATGAATTCAACGAAGAAAGTTTCGTAAATGCAATAAAAGAAAAAAAGTCTGATATCGTTAAACTTTTTATAGATTCAGGAATGAGCCCCAATGCAACTTTCAAAGCCGGAAAATATCAGGTTCCTGTAATTTTTTACGCAATTAACAGCGGAGACGAGATGACTTTTCAGGTTCTTCTTCATTCCAAGGCTGATTTAAAAGCTTCGGTAGAAGGTATTTCTGTGCTTGCCAAAGCTGCCGAAAAAGGAACGCCTGAGATGATTTCACTTATAATAAAATCTGGAGCTGATATAGATACCGAAGGTTATGGCAAGATGACTCCGCTTATGACGGCGATTGAAAGTGAAAACAATGGTGCGGCATGGCTTTTCATTCAGTCAGGAGCAAATGTGAATGCTGCTGATATTTACGGAATAACTCCTTTGATGCGTGCTTTGGGAAAGGGGAACATAGATATTGTTCGAGAACTGATAAAAAAGGGAGCTGATGTCAATGCCGTGACTAAAAAGGGGGCGAAAACATCGAGTTTTATAGGCGAAAAGGAAAAGGTGGCCATGGAGACTCTTCTTCGTGACGCCGGAGCCAAATTTTAGAAATTGCAGGTAAAAATGAGTTTTGAAGAATATTTGAAGACGATCGGACTCCTGAACAAGGCGGCAACGGCTTACTACCGCGACGATGCACCGTTTATGAGCGATGAGGAATACGACAGACTTTATCGTGAAGTTGTCGATTTTGAGTGGAAAAATCCCGATAAAAAACAGAACTTTTCTCCGACCATGCGCGTTGGATCAAAGGTCCGTGAAGGTTTTACGAAAGTCGTCCACAGCGAGAAAATGATGTCGCTTGACGACGCTTTCTCTGTTTCAGAGGTCGAAGAATTTTTCAACCGTCTCGATTTTGTGCCGAACGGCGGATATGTTGTTGAGCAGAAAATAGACGGACTGGCCTTGAATATCCTCTATGAATCGGGAAAATTTGTCCGTGCTGCGACGCGCGGTGACGGTTCTGTAGGCGAGGATGTCACCGAAAATGTCGCGACTGTCAAAGAGATTCCGCTTGATATTCCTGAGTTTGCAGGGATAAGTCAGATTGAAGTCCGCGGCGAAGTCTACATGCCGAAATCGAGTTTTGAAGAGCTCAATGCGGCAAAGTCGAGTTTTGGAGAAAAGCCTTTCGCAAATCCGAGAAACGCTGCGGCAGGCTCTCTCAGACAACTCGATCCTAAGATAACTGCTGGCAGAAAACTCCAATTTTTTGCTTATGCGATAACGGGAATAAGCGATGTCGATATAAAATCCCAGGAAGATCTCCACGCTTTTTTGAGAAATTCCGGTTTCAAGACGCCTTACTTTGAAAAAATCGGGAAAATCGAAGAAATTGAGGCACTTATAGAACGCACGATAGCTGAAAGAGGTGATCTTCCGTTTGATATTGACGGGCTGGTTGTAAAGCTTAACCGGTTTGATGAGCAGCGTGCGGCAGGATTTCTTACAAAAACGCCGAAATGGGCGATTGCATACAAACTTCCGGCAATAGAAAAAACTACAAAACTTCTTGATATAACCTGGCAGGTCGGCAGAACAGGCATAATCACACCTGTTGCCGAGCTTGAGCCGGTCGAGATTGCTGGTGTAATAGTCAAACGCGCAACCTTGCACAATATAGAGGAAGTCGAAAGAAAAGGTTTGAAGATAGGAGACACAGTTTTTGTCCGCCGTGCAGGAGACGTGATTCCGGAAGTTACTGCTCCGGTAGAAACGCTCCGTGACGGCAGCGAGAAAGAGATTGTCCATCCCGAAAACTGCCCTGTGTGCGGCTCGAAACTCGCAAAGGACGAGAATAAGGTCGGCTACAAGTGCCAGAATATCGACTGTCAGGCAAAGATAGTCGCTTACATTAGTTATTTTGTCTCGAAAGGATGCTTCAACATTGACGGACTAGGTGAGAAGCAGGTTGAATTCCTGCACGAAAGGGAATGGCTCAAGTCGGTAACAGATATTTTTCATCTTTCGGATTATGCTCTCCTGCTTTACGGAGAAAAGGGGTGGGGCGTCAAAAGCGTTAACAACCTGCTTGATGCGATAGATAAAGCCAGAAAAGTCAGGTTCAGAAACTTTATAAATTCGCTCGGCATCGACGGAGTAGGCGAATTTATTGCCGGCGAACTCGAGAAAAAATTCAATGTCGAAGAGCTTATCGCGGCGACTCCCGCTGTCCTTATGCAGATTGACGGAATAGGCGAAATCGTGGCGAATTCGATTGCCGATTTCTTTGCAGATGAGCAGAACCATGAAACGGTCGAAAAACTCCTGAAAGAAGTCGAAATCATCTATCCCGAAAAGTCGGAAAATTCCGAAAACGCAGTTTTTGCAGGCAAAACTTTTGTAATTACAGGCACTTTATCACAGCCGCGCGAATTTTTTGCCGAAAAAATCAAATCTCTGGGCGGCAAAGTAAGCGGTTCAGTCAGCAAAAAAACCGATTTCGTCCTCGTCGGAGAGGATGCCGGCAGCAAACTCACGAAAGCGAAAGAACTCGGAGTAAAAACGATAAGCGAAGAAGAGTTTGAGGGGATGTTGGGCTGAAAACGATTCTGTTTTTCTTGACCAGCATTCCCGATAAATTGACATGCAGTGCCATTTTGTGATAATCTCTTCTGTTGTTTGAGTTTTTTTAGAAGGAGGATTTCATGAACATTAATTTCGCTTTCAGAGGATTTGAAGAAAACAGTGATGGTCTCAAGGATTATGTAACCAAAAAACTTGCAAAGATCGACAAGTTCGTTTCGGCAAACACTGTTGTCGAAGTTATTTTTCAGAAAGACAAAAATCTGAAAATGACAGAGATAAAACTGAACAACAACGGTGAGGACTTTCTCGCAAGTGATTCTGACGACAAAGAATTCCAGACTTCGATAGATCTCTGCATTGACAAACTGGTAAAACAGATGGCGAGATCAAAAGACAAAAAAGTAGATTCAAGAAGATCTTAAGGGACGCGCGGGCGGGTAGCTCAGCTGGATAGAGCGTTGGCCTCCGGAGCCAAAGGTCGTGGGTTCGAATCCCGTCTCGCTCGCCATTTGCTTGGCATGAGAAAATATTCTGCTTTTATTTTAGTTTTATCTTTTCTTTTTTACTCTAATTTGTTTGCAGATGTCTTTTTGAGCACTTACGAAGAGATAAAATCGGCTTACGACCTTGTCGGTTACATGTGGAACAATGAAAAGATTCCGCGCATTTTCGTGAAAAAGATTCCGGAAGAGATCAAAAAACTTGAAGGAGTTGAGCGCAGACAGTTTTTTATCAAACTGCTTCTGCCTCTTGTTCTGCTTGAGAATGAAAAGATTTCAGCTGAACATGACATGATAGTTCCTGTCGCGGCAAAAAAAGTCTGGAGCGCCGAGGATATAAAACTTATCAGCGAAATAGCTGAAAAGTACAATATAATTGACGAAGGTCAGGATATTTCAACCATCTCTGAAGAGGAGAAAGAGAAGATACGCTACTTTCTTGACCACAAGATAAGGCCTGTGCCTCCGGCAATCGCAATCGGTCAGGCTGCGCTTGAATCGGGTTGGGGAACGAGCCGCTTCGTTTTTGAGGGCAACAATCTTTTTGGTCATGTTTCCCCTGATCCGACGAAAGGGATAAAGCCGAAAAACTGGAGCGGAAACCAGCGTCACATAAGGATTTTCGATTCGCTTCAGGACTCTATTTCGGCATATATGCTGAATCTTAACCGTAACCGTGCTTACAACAAATTCCGCTGGTACAGGCGCACTCATCCGAACAACCTTTCAAAGATGGCGGAAGGCTTTGACAAATACGCAATCATCAAAGAGGCTTATGTCGGCAGACTTCAGAGCGTGATGTTCAAATTCGGTGTTCACAAAATCAATAATGCAAAACTCGATTCCGGTGACAGCGCGAATGTGATCGAAAAGGTTTCTCAACCTTACATCAATTAAAATTCAAAACAGATAAATTTCCGACGGAGATCCTGAAATGCCGCAAGACGATTTTTTACAACAGCTTTACCAACGGCGCGGAGGAATAAAGTTAGGTCTGGGGCGCGTTGCCGATGCATTTCCCGTTATTTTTGAGAAAAAGATTCCTGTTTACCACGTTGCTGGAACAAACGGCAAAGGAACTGCAGTATATGCACTTGATCACATTCTGCGCTCTAACGGTCTGAAAACAGGCAGATTTATTTCGCCGCATCTTTTAAAATACAACGAACGAATCTCTATTAACGGAGTTGATATAACTGACATCGAAGTCCGTGGAATTTATAACTATCTTGAAAAAAAGATAAATAATTTCGATGAGTTGTCTTTCTTTGAAGTGACTTTTCTTCTTGCTTGGAAATATTTTGAGATTTCGGGCTGTGAACGTGCCGTTTTTGAAGTCGGGCTTGGCGGAAGACTTGATGCAACCAATGTTATAGAAGGTCCGAAAACTGATATTATCACTTCGATAGGGCTTGACCACACTCATATTTTGGGTGATACGCTTGAAAAGATAGCTCTTGAAAAGCTTGGGATAGTTAAAAAAGGGGACACTGTGCTTATTGGAAGCGGCAAAGATCATGATTTTGATAGCTGGATGGCTGGCATTGCACGTTCAAAAGGAGCTGCAAGCGTTGATAACGACTCTTTGGATCTTGAAATCGTTTTTCCACCGAGCTGTATGAGCCCGGAACAGCGGAAAAATGTTCGTCTTGCGGTCAAAGCGGCACTTCTCAGTGAAGGAAAAGAACTGAAAATTCCTGATTTTGGCAAAATGAAGATTCCTGCAAGGTTTGATTTTATCGAACCCGATATTATCACCGATGTCGCACACAATCCGCCTGCAATGGAATCTCTTGCAAAAACGGTGTCTGATCAGGTTGGTAAAGTCGTTGTGCTTTACGGCGCAATGAAGGATAAAGATGTGACAAAAGTTCTGGATATTATTGGCAAAATAAGTGATTCGATATACGTCGTAAATCTGGAGGCTGACAACGACCGCGGAGCGAAAGTAAGTGACATTCTAGAACGGGCAGGCTCAGCGGTTTCAAACAAAATAAAGTATGCCGAAACCGATGAAAAAACTATTGAAGAGGCACTCTCTTTTGCTCGTCGAAACGGAAAAAAACTCCTTGTCACCGGAAGTTTTCACACAGTTGAAAAATTTATGAATTATAGAAAAAATCGTGATGCATATACTCATTTGATTTAACACTACAACGCATCTAAATCTATCTTTTGTTTTTGAATAAACAAATTTAAATTTGACAAATTTATTTTTGAAGTTATTGTTGAACCTGTTATTTGATTTTTTTAAGGTTGGATCATGCTTAAATTTTATTTTATTCTATCTTTGGTTTTAGTCTTGTCGTGTTCGGGGGGCGGATTTCAGGATTATTCTCTTCCTGAAGAGTGCGGAGGAAAGTGCTTCCAGGCGCATGATACCGGTTCGTTTCATGATGCGCTTCTCAATTCGGGAGCCGCTTTTTCAAATTGTGTATGTCTCGGCAGCGGCACTTTTGAAGGTTCTGTTTTGATCGCCAAACCAATAAGGCTTATAGGCAGGAAAGACGGAACTTCTTATTTGAAAAGTCTTGCGGTTTCAGATACCCATGATGTTTTACTGCGTGATTTTTCTTTTAAAAATGTTTTGAGTGATTCATCGGCGCTCTATGTTTCAGGAAGTTCAGTCGAAATCGACAATATCTCTTTTTCCGGAATAAATGCATCTTCGGTTTTTGGCGGCAGAGGGATTGTGATTTCAGGCGAAGAGTCAGAAGTGGTTATCAAAAATTCGAAAATAGAAAAAACTGATGGAACAGGGATTCTGGTAGACGGAGTTCATAAAGTTGCCCTTGAAAATGTTTCTGTTTCAAAGTGCGGTTTTGCAGCTCTCTGGGCACAGAATCAAAGTGAAAAAAGAGGGATTTTGTCTGTTTCCGGCGGCACTTTTTCAGATAACGGCGCTGTGGCGGTCGAAATTATTGGGAACACCGCGCTTAAAGTTTCGGGAACTTCGGTTGAAGGAGTAAGAAAAAGGGATGTCGCGCTCGAAACGGTGGGTGACGGGATAGTTGTGAAGAATCAGTTTATCTCTGAAAGCGGTTCAGTCACAGTTGAAAACAGCTCGATCAGCGGTTTTGCACGGGCCGGAATAATACTCGACGGTGCTGAAAATTCTGCGTCTGTTGGTGCGAAATTCAAAAATCTTTCGGTAGTTTCGGATAGTGGAAGTTTTGGTCTTGTTGTACAGAATGCCGTCGAAGATGAAACGTTGAGAGAAGGAATTATCCGGAACGATTTTTCTTTAGCCGATATAAAACGAGCTGAAGATCTTTTTATAATTGATACTTTTTTTGAACTGCAATGATAGCACTTGTTATTGTTTTTATTGCGTTTTTTGCCTTTTCTTGTGGTGGAGTTTCTGAAAATATTCCGGTAGAGAATGGTAATTTTGACGAAATTCAAGATGAAGCGGCTGAAGAGTGTGCGGAAAACGCCGTTTTATATCAAAAGCCTGAATTACCTCAAAAGCCTGAAATTGCTGAAATAAGGAAATACGACAAAAATTTCGAATGTATTCCGCTACCGGAACCTGAAAACGGAGAATTGATTTTGGGTAACGGATGTTTCGAAGGGTGCATCAAAGCTGATCAGCATCTGCATATTTCGGGAAACGGTGCTGAAAACAGCCTCATCGTGTGCAGAGATGAAGAAAGGGAGGCGGTTATTGAGGTTCTTCCAGATACAGAATTAGTTTTGGAAAATATCTCTATTTCTGGAAGCGTGCGCTGCATTCTTGCGGCTAAAGGAAGCAAAACAAGAATCGAAAAAAGCGTTCTTTCGCATTGCAAGAAAGGTGGAATTAATATCTGCCCCGATGAAGCTGGATGCAGGGCAGATCTTTCTGTCATCAACACTTTTATCGGTGATATCGACGAAGCACTCTCTGGGATAAGTTACGGAATTTCTTTCGGTAACGGCTCTTTGAAAATTTCGGGAAGCGAGATTTCAGGGGTCAATTCTTTCGGCATAGCGGTCTGGGGAGAAGAGGAAAATTTGAATAAAGTTGAAATAGAAAATTCAGTGATTACCAGCGTTTTCGGTGGGCTTCGCAGCTATGAAGGACATGGCTTCTATGCTGAGAATTCTGCTGATGTAGTTATAAAAAAAAGTTCTATTTCGGATACAGCCACTTCGTTTATTATGGTTTCTTCCGATAATGATGAAATAAAGTTGCAACTTATTGATTTTAATGCTGAAAACATGCTTGAAACAGGTGAAGAGCAGGGCGGAATAGTGCTCGACGGCAATGTTAATGCCTGTTTTAATAAAGTCGCATTGGAAAACAGTAGGGGAAACGGGGTCTTTTCACGCGGTGCGGTACTTTATGCCGAAGATCTGAGTGTTAAATCAGTTTTTTCTGACGGGCTTGGTGAAAACGGTTTTGCTCTACAGCTTGTTGATGGAAGTGAGAGTTTCATAAGGCGTCTTTCTGTAAATTCGGCTGAAAAAGCGGGGATTCTGCTTGATGGTTCGTGCAGTGCCGATATTGAGGACTTTGAAATAATTTTAACAAAATCAGATGGTTATTTTGAGGAATTCGGAGTCGGGGCAGCTATTCAGAACGGGGCTTCGGTATCAATGAAAAGTGGTGTTTTTTCAAACAACAGAGAAACAGGAATTCTTGCCGTAAACAGCGAAGTTTCTTTGGAAAATGTAGAGATAAAAAACACTCTTCCAAGGAAATGTACAGAGAGCGGTTCTTGTGTTTTTGCACCTTCCACTGATTTCGGTCACGGAATATCACTTTATTCGGCATCTCTTCTAAGATTTGATTCAATGATACTTTTTAACAATAACAACGGCTTGAACATAGCCGGTTCCGATGTCAGGGGTTTCGGTTCTAAAAAGATTTTTTTCGGTAATAATACAACGGCGGTAAACGCATGGAATATTAATAATTTCGGCGTGTTGGAAGATAATCTCTCGAATTCTTCCTTCTGCGGAAACGGTTCTGTACTTACTGCCGATTCTCAACCTGTCAGGGAAGGTCTTTAAAAAGAGTTCGTTTTTTGCGGTTTTTTCTTTAATTTAATTGTAATATAAGCCTAAGTGAGTAAAATTTGCTGACTTTGGGAGGTGTGATGAGCCGTTTTTTGAGTGTGTTTGCAATATTGATGACGCTTTTATCCGTATCATGCGGCAAATTGAATGAAGATCCGATAGTCTATGTCTTCAAAGGCGATGTCGTTTCAGTTTCCGATTTTAAACTTAAATACAATCTCTGGCTGAGGCAGAACAATATGCCTGATACAGAAGAGACACGGAAAAACTATCTTTTCAGAGAACTTTCCGAAAAGTTTCTCTACGAGATCGGAAAGAACGAAGGAGTGGGCGACATTCCGGAAATCAAGAATAAAATCGAGGATTTCAGAAGAAAGACTATCGTTGAATACATGAGCAAGAAAACCAAGCGTGAGGTTTATGCTATAGATGACGAAGCAGTGCGGCAATATTATATTGAAAACAAGGACAAGTTTATGCGCGAAAAGCTTTATCGTCTTTATGCAGTAAGGGTAACGAATAAAAAAAACGCTGAAGATATTGCACAACAACTTCGAAACGGAGCGAGTATCAGGATTCTTTCGGCAAGTCTCTCGGATGACGAAATTTTGGCGAGAAACAACGGTGACTGGGGTCTTTTCAGTGACGATGTAATGGGAGAATCATGGAAAGACGATGTGCTGGCAAGTTTCCCTGGCGAAATACTGGGACCTTATCTTGACAGCGAGAACTTTTATACAATAATCGAAATTGCCGGTTTTGCTTACAAGAGACATTTGAGTTTCAATCTGGCTTATCCGCTGATTGTAGAGGAAATGATTGCGAAATACGGTACTGAAAAGTGGGATGGATACCGCGATAAAATGATGACTGAATACGGTGCAAAAATAAATGTCGAAAATCTACGGTGGGAATAATGCCATTGACTTCTAAAGATTTGGAACAGAAACTTGCGGAACTTGACCAGAAATCGAAGATTTTTTTTGAGTCGCTTGCTATAAACTCAAAAAGAGAACGTCTTGACGAGTTGAAAAAGCAGCTAGATTTGCCTGAGATTTGGTCAGATACCGCGAAAATGGCGGTTCTGAATAAGGAAAAACGTGTGCTTGAGAGCAATCTTGAGCTTTTTTCCAAACTGGAATCTGATATAGAGGAGCTTGCTCTCGCGAAAGAGCTGCTTGAAGAAGATCCTTCGATCGAGGGAGAGGCTGAGGCGATGCTTGTGAAAATTGACGAGCTCGTCGAGAAAATCGAGTTCCAGAAGATGCTCGGAGGAAAAACAGACCTGATGAATGCTATCGTCAGTATAAATGCAGGCGCCGGCGGAAGAGAGTCGCAGGATTGGGCTGTAATGCTTTCTAGAATGTATGCGAGATGGTGCGAGCGCAAAGGTTACGGACTTGAAGTTATCGATAAAAATACTGGCGATGACGCAACGGCGATAAAAAACATCACTTTTATTGCTGAAGGCGATTACGCCTACGGTTATCTTAAAGCCGAAATCGGTGTTCACAGGCTCGTGCGGATAAGCCCGTTTGACGCAAACAAACGCCGTCACACCTCTTTCGCGAGTGTTTTTGTTACACCTGAAATTGACGATTCGATTGAAATTGAAATTGATGAGAAAGATTTGAAAATCGACACATACCGTTCAGGCGGTGCCGGTGGTCAGCATGTAAACAAAACAGATTCTGCGATAAGGATAACCCACATTCCGACGGGTATTGTTGTCCAGTGCCAGAACGATAGAAGCCAGCACAAGAATAAGGCTACTGCAATGAAAATCCTGAAATCACGCCTTTATGAATTCGAGCTTCAGAAAAAACAGGAAGAGTCTTCCGAAATCGAAAAACAGAAAACGGGAATTGACTTCGGAAGCCAGATAAGAAGTTATGTTCTGCATCCTTACAAAATGGTGAAAGATCACAGAACCGATTTTGAAACAGGAAACGCCGATGCGGTACTTGACGGTGAACAGATTTTAGATAAATTTATGGAAGATTATTTACTTAAGGAAGGGGAAACTAATGAAAATCATTAACAAAATTTCTTTTCTGCTCTCGACGGTGCTCTTTGTTGCACTTCTTACTTCGTGTTCGGAATTCATGCTTATTCCGATATCGATAGACTATCCTTTCGAAGAAAACAACGAGGCTAGTCCTTCGACCTACAAAATCAATATTACCGAAGGTCTCAGCGGTGTTGAGAAAATTTTCAACAGCGAGGTTCTGCTCGTAACGAACACGCTTTTCAAAGAGCTTAACATCCCTGGTGCCGAAGTCGAAGAGTTCCCTAGATTCGTAACGGAAGATATTCTTGATCTTGTTGCCGGAAAGGTTGTAAGAAAGGAGATTGGTTACAAAGTTCCTATGGTAGAAGAGTTGCAGCATGAAACGATGAAATTTTCCATCTGCGATTTCGAGGCGTCTGATTTCAACGACAAGGACGAAACGACAAATACCTACATGACGATTGCCAATATTTCGAGTTTCTGCGCTTTGTCAGAATCTGCAAGGGAATCGGAAATTGAAAGATGCAAGACTGATGCTGACGAAACTTGTCTTCACCTTTCTGTCCATCAGGAAAACGAATCGATGAAGATCAAGATGGCTGAGCAGAAAGATCTTAAAAAATACAAGAAATATCTCAACAAAATCTACTCGGCAACTTTGAACGAACTTACTTTCACAATCAAAAATCCGCTTAACCAGACCATGGGAAACAATGCGTTCAGAATGAAAGCTGAACTCTATGCCCAGGCGATAGACCCGTTCAGACAGAACGGTGAGCCCTGCCAGGACGGAGACGAACTCAAGTCATGTATCTACAAAGGCGTTGATGAAAACGGAAATCCTGAAGATTATTTCACAGCAACAATAAATGATGAATCTGCTACAGACGGTACTGTTTCTGAAAAGAAAAAATATCTTATCGGTGTTTTTGAAACTGATGACAATACCTATTCTGCAGATCAGATTATGCATCTGATTTACACTTATGAAGGTAAGGATACTCTTCAGCACGCTATTAAGCACCTTGATTTCCAGCTCGGAATAAAAAGCTACTATGTTTTCTATCCGCAGGCTGCAAAGCCGGAAGGAACTATGGAAGCAAGCATCAAAGCAAAACTGCTTTTCAATGTCGAGCCTCTTAACTAACTGATCTGTCTGGAGCTTTTCCTGATGAACAATTATATTGTCTGGAACATAGATCCTGTGATAGCCGTTATCGGTCCTCTGCAGCTCAGATATTACGGTATTTTGTTTGCAACGGCGATTCTTATCGGTTTTTATCTTGCTCGCAGAATTTACAGAAAATACGGTTTTCCCGACAAACTCGCCGATGATCTTCTAATTTGGGGTGTTGTCGCGACTGTAATAGGTGCAAGGCTCGTTCACTGCTTTTTTTACGAGCCGACTTATTACCTGAATAATCCGCTTGAAATTCTTAAGGTCTATAAAGGCGGTATTGCAAGCCACGGTGCGACGATAGGGCTTATTGTTGCGGTTATCTTCATATCCAGAAAATACAAACTTTCGTTTACCGATCTGGCAGACGGTGTTGTTTTTCCCGGAATAATGGGGGCGACATTTGTTCGTTTGGGGAACTTTTTCAACAGCGAGATAGTCGGCAAAATAACGACTGTTCCGTGGGGATTCAAGTTCCTTAGAAATCCTGATGATATGAAACTCGCTATAAACGCAGCAACAGGCCACTGCGATATTTCCAAGATGGAATGTCTGGTCAACTACTGGCCGGTGCGTCATCCTTCGCAGCTTTACGAGGCTTTCGGAGCTTTCGTGATTCTGATAATCATGCTCACTGTTTCGTTTGTCCGCAAAGACCACAGAAAGTCAGGGCTTTACACCGCACTTTTCCTGATTCTTTATTTCTCTTTCCGTTTCTGCATCGAGTTCATCAAGGAATATCAGGTGTTTGAGGAAGGTCTGACAATGGGGCAGTATCTTAGTATTCCGTTCATAATTTTCGGATTTGCGGTTCTTTATTATTTCCACAAAAAACAGCCTAGACCAGAGGCAAAAGCAGATGAAAAACCGAAAAAATCAAAGAAATAGTCTTTTTTCTTTTATAGAAATTGTTGCGGTTCTCTTTGTTCTGCTGCTTTTCTCCGCTCTTAATGCCAAACCTTTTATTCTGAAAAGTGTTGACGGCTCGTGGCTTCCGATGATTGCGCAGTCATGGGTGGCCAAAAACGGAGGAGTTCTTGTAAAGATTGCGGATGGTATAAAACCGAACGATTTAAGAAAGGAAATGCTGCTCAAAATGCCTGATCTCAGTATCGAAATTTTGGGGAAAGAACTGTTTTTTCCGACAACTACTCCCGACAGCCTTTTTGAAGTCCTTAAAAATATAGATCTGGATGTTTCGGATGCCGTTATGAAACAACCGACTGCTGCCGAAAATTCGGAGATGTTCGTGAAGAAAAGTGCTGACAGCGTGGCTTCAAAGGATGAGTATACCGAGGCTGTGGTCGAAAATGTCGTTTTTGATGAAAAAAACGAGAAGATAATTCTGACAGTCAGGATTCAACAGCGTGCTAAGACAGGAATGTTCCCGAAACTTTACGGAGTATACAGGATTGAACATGCCTACAAAATGAAGAACGATATTATTGATCCTGCCGATGTGAAAAATATGGCTTATCTTCCGCTTATTACGGCGAAAAAAGGAAGCAAAATAACCTTTATTCCGGAAAAGCTAGATTCAAGGATTTTGACTATAGGGCCTGATTTTAAAATCAAATAGTTGTTGTAATAATTTTCAGAGGTAAAAAAGAATGAAAGCTGCATTAATAGGTTTGCCGTTTTCAGGGAAGAGCACTGTTTTTCAGGCTTTGACCGGAATCGAGAGCGGCAAGAAAGAGGAAACTGTGGGAACAATAAAGGTTCCTGACGAAAGAATTGATAAACTGGCAGAGATTTACAACCCGAAAAAGAAGACTTACAGCGAGTTTGTTCTCAGCGACTATACAGTTCCTCCGTCAAAAGAGAGCGCAATACCAGCCAAAGTCAAAAATATGATCCAGAAGGCTGATCTTCTGATTATGGTTCTTAGGAATTTCGATTCGCTGATGACTTCCGACCCTGCCAATGCTGCTGCGGAATACAAAAAAATCAAGGAAGATATGATACTTACAGATTTCGTTGTTATCGAAAAAAGGCTTGAACGGGAGATGAAGGAAAAGAAAAATCCGCCTGAACTCAAAATTCTCCAGAGACTGCGTGATATCTTTGAAAACGGTGATTTTCCGGCTCCCGACACTATTTCGCCCGAAGAAGCCGAACTTATTGCAAACTACAATTTCCTTTCACTGAAGAAGACAATCGTTCTTGTCAATCAGCCCGAAGGATGCAGCGAAATTCCGGCAGAGCTTGCAAAACAGCTTGATACCGACGGGATATCCTGTTTTTGTGTGAGTGCGCCGCTCGAAGTCGAACTTTCGGAGCTAAATCCTGAAGAACAGGCTGAATTTTTGAAAGATTACGGACTTTCTGAAAGTGCTTCTGTCAGATTTATAAAAAGTGCATACTCTGCACTCGGACTGATTTCATTCCTCACTGCGGGAAGCGATGAAGTCCGCGCATGGCCCATCAAAGACGGAACTCCTGCGCTTTATGCTGCGGGAAAAATCCATTCCGACATTCAGCGCGGTTTTATCCGTGCAGAAGTTGTTTACTTTGACGATTTCATCAAGTACGGAAGCGAAGCCGAGTGCAAAAAAGCGGCGGCTTACAGGCTTGAAGGGAAGGAGTACGTTGTAAAAGACGGCGATATTATAAATTTCAGATTCAATGTTTAGGGAGTTACGATGACGCTTCTGCATATTTCGACTGTCGGTGACAAAATTCTGCGCGAAAAGGCAAAGCCGGTCACTGAATTTAATGAAGAACTCAAAGAACTTGCCAAAAATATGGCTGAAACGATGCGTGCGGCCGACGGTCTAGGCATAGCTGGGCCGCAGGTAGGCGTTTCGCTCCGGATTTTCGTTATAGATTTCGGATATTTGGATTTCGTAAAGGCTGAAGAAAACGGAGAAAAACCCAAA
This sequence comes from bacterium UBP6_UBA1177, assembly GCA_002310995.1. Taxonomy (GTDB): domain Bacteria; phylum UBP6; class UBA1177; order UBA1177; family UBA1177; genus UBA1177. The sequence goes on from DBYV01000065.1 coordinate 41,224, forward strand.
AGCGCGGAATTCCGTCCGGTAGCTTTCATAAATCCGGAAATTACCGAAAAAGAGGGGAAAATCGTTTACGGCGAAGGGTGTCTCAGCGTTCCGAGATACAATGCCGATGTAGAGCGTGCCGAAACAATCGTCTGCAAGTATTTTGATGTCGACGGAAAAGAGCATGAAATCAAGGAAAGCGGTCTTCCGGCGGTCGCGATCCAGCATGAAAACGACCATCTGGACGGAGTTCTTTTTATCGACAAAATCAGTTCGCTCAAACGCGGGATAGCTCTAAAAAAAGTCAAAAAATTCCTCGGTGCGGTGCGTGAAAACGGCTCGAAAACCGAAACCGCGCTTTACGGAAAGCAGTAAAAACAAGAGGTTCTTTTGAAAAATTTATATAAGAAATTCATCGGTTTTTCAGCGCGTCACACATATTTTATGGTGATATGTCTCGTTGTCGTCATGGCGTGCGAGCTTTTTTATCTCAAGCACAATCTTAAAATCGACACCGATCTGAGGGCTCTTTTCAAAGGTGCGAACGAAACTGTCATCGAGCTTGAAAAAATGGAAAATATCGTCGGGAGTTACTCGACGGTTCTTGTCGTTGCTCACTCTTCAGATCGTGATAAAAACATCGAAGCGCTGCGTCAGATAAAGGCGAAAATCGACGGAAACCCGCTTGTCAGATTCATCGAATTCGACCGCGATGTCGAGTATCTTGAAAAAAACGCCCTTCTTTTCGCCAGTGTTGAAGAACTTCAGAAGATAAAGGATGAAATAAACGGCGAGATCGCGAAAGCGGTCAAAAGAGAACTCTCTTTCGGTGAAAACAAGGACGAATCTGAAAAAAATGCAGAAAAAACTGCCGAAAAAGACGAAGAATCTTCCGATCTTACCTCAAAAATGGATGAAGTCCTGAAAAGGGCGGAAGATTACCGCGTAAAATATAAAATGGACAAGTTTTTCGAAGTGGAGAAGGGAACTTATGTGGCTATGAAAGTGCGTCCTGCCGGCGGAGAAACCAATGTCGCTGACAGCAAGAAAATCGTTGATCTGCTTGAAAAGGCGATAGCCGAAGTTCAGCCCGAAAAACTGGGTGTCGAAGTTGAGGCAGGCGGGCTTTTCCGCAACAAACTGCGCGAAATGACTGCGATTTACAACGATGTCTTTTCGACTTTAGCGATCTGCATAATCCTGCTTTCTCTCACAATAATCTTCTATTTCAGGTCTATCAAAGCGCTTTTTATCGTATTTTTTCCGCTTTCAGTCGGAGTTCTGAGCGCGATTTCGGCAATGCAGTTCTTTGTCGGCGGATTCAACATCATTTCTGCTTTCTCGTTCACGATTTTATATGGTCTCGGAATCGACTTTTCGATCCATCTTCTCGGTCGTTTCAGCGAACAGGTGGCCAAAACAGAGAGCAGCGAAGAGGCTCTGAAACTTTCTCTGCCGAACACGATGCCTTCGATTTTTTCAGGCGCGATAACGACAGTAGCAGCATTTTTCTCGCTCATAATGATAGATTTCAAAGGTTTTTCCGACTTCGGCTTAGCGGCGGCTCTCGGCGTTTCGACCTCTTTCATCGCGATTATGATATTTTTCCCGGCTGTCGTTTTTCTTTTCGACAAATTCGGTAAGTTGAAAATCAAGGCAAGAACGACCGATTTTCTGGCTTCCGTTTTCGTCCGCTTCTCCAAGAAACCGGCTCTTGTCACCGCGATTTTCCTTTTTATAACGGTTATTGCGGCAGTTTCGGTAAAATTCGGCTCGATAGAATACAATTTTGACAATCTGACTTTTCCCGGAAAATACGCTGACACGATAACCAATCACTATGTCACAGCTCAGAAAAAGGAGAAAACCGATGCACTTTCGACCGGCCTTCCGTCGTTTATAGTGACTGCTTCGGCTGAAGAGACCGAGGATGCGACAAGAGTTCTCACAAAAATGAAAAAGGAAAAATCGACTTCTATCGAATTGAAGGATCTGATCTCGATATACACCTTCCTGCCTGAAGATCAGGAGGAGAAGATCAGAATAATCAAAAGTATAAAAAGACTGATCGAGCGAAAAATAAACCTTTTCAGCGATTCTGAAATTGAGAAATTCAATAAGGAATTCAAGCCTTTTCTCGAAGTCGATTCCGTTATGGACCGTGAAAAACTTCCCGATTGGATAACAGACAAACTTTCTCTCAAAGACGGCTCTTCCGACCGCTTCATCATGGTTGCTCTGGGCGGCAACAAATCGAATGTCGAAGATGTTATGCGGATAAAGAACGAATTCGGTACAATTCACGGAAATATTAATGATTACAAACTGTTGGGTTCTTATATGCTTCTTGGTGAAATCGAAAAAGTCATTGATATCCATGTTCCGCTTGCCATTGTTTTTGCATTCTGCTCGGTATTTATCGTGCTTCTTCTGCTTTACCGCTCGTTCGTCAATGCTTTTGTCGTTTTTCTTCCGCTTGCAGCCGGTATTCTCTGGATGATCCTCGTTGCGGTTTGCTTCGGCATAAAGTTCAATGTTTTCAATATGATAATCATTCCGACAGTTATCGGTACCGGCATAGATTCTGCAATTCACATCTACTACCGATACCGCTCTTCGGCAGATTCGATGATAGAAAACCTCAAAAATACCGGAGGATCCGTTTTTTATTCGTCACTGACAACGTTAGTCGGTTTCGGCAGTGTCGCTCTGGCAAAGCATAAAGGCCTGCAGTCAATAGGGATCATGGCTTCGATCGGAATCATCATGGTCACTCTGGTCAATCTTGTTTTCTTCCCAGTCATCATCAAGTGGATCGAAGATCTCAGAAAGAAAAAAGCGTAATTCGGGGTCTTGGGGCTCCCACTTTGGGGGAACTGGCGGTCGCTGAGCCTCGGTTCCTTAGCTATTCGAATGAGTCGAAGCGGCGACTGAGAGGGCCAAATCCCTGATCCTTTCCGTAGGGAACACCCTGCGTGGCGTTCCGTTTCGCCATCTCAAAACGGAAATGTGGGGGAAAATTAAAGATTATTTTTTGATTCTTTCACTGACTTCTTTCATTGAAAAATCAAGATTTTTATTGCAATATTCAAAAATTTGTTGACTATAATTCTAAAATTTATATTTTGATTATCGTTATATCTTTGTTTTATGGAATTGAATGTGGAAAATGAAATTGAAAAAGAGTCTTGACTAAGAGAATAAACACAATGAGCGAAAACCACGAATTTGTGGAGATGTGATGTCTGGTAAGAATTCTTTAGTAACTGCCGACAATAAAAAAGTTGATGTTGTTGTTAATAATGACATTGAATATCAAGCCCAAATAGAGAATCTTATTCTCAACATCAGAGATGTTCAGGTTATGCTGGATCGAGACCTGGCGCGGCTATACGGTGTTTCTACAAGTAGACTTAATGAGCAGGTAAAGCGAAATATTGAACGTTTTCCTGCATCTTTCCGATTTCAACTGAAAGAAACCGAGCGCGATGAGCTTGTCGCAATTTGCGATAACCTAAAAACATTAAAATTCACTCCGACGCTTCCGTATGTTTTTACTGAACAGGGAATCGCGCAGCTTTCATCTGTCTTGCACACTCCTACGGCAATAAAAGTCAGCGTCATGATTATGAACGCTTTTGTAAATATGCGTCGTTTTCTGACAGCCAATGCAGCAGTTTTTCAGCGATTGGAACTTATTGAAAAACATCAGTTGTCAACAGACAAGCGGATAGATGAAATTTTCACAAAAATAGATAGACAGTTGCAGCCTTCGCAGGGAATTTTCTTCAACGGTCAGATTTTCGATGCCTACACATTTGTGTGCGACCTGATCCGCAGTGCGAAAAAGCAGATAATATTATTCGACAATTATATTGATGACAGCGTTCTGAAAATGCTCGACAAGCATGGTGAAGGTGTTGATGTCCGCATTTTGACCAAAAGCATTTCTCCGCAGCTGCTGCTTGATATTGACAAGCATAATTCACAATATTCTCCAATTAAATTAGAAGTTTTCACGAATTCCCATGACCGCTTTCTCTGCATTGATGACACGGTTTATCACGTCGGGGCTTCACTCAAGGATTTGGGCAAAAAGTGGTTCGGTTTTAACAAAATGGAAATCGATACTGAGAGTTTGATGAAAAAATTATGATGTCGGCTTTGTCGGAGTGCGGGCGGCTCGCCCGCATTGTTTCCCGTATTTATGCTGAATTTATTTAAGTGACGAATTAACCTTTGGACTGATAATAAGTGGTTTCTTGCGTGTTGATTACGGGTGACACTCTTCCTTTGGCATTGGTGGAACACCATATTTGCACACACAATCATCCAATTTGTCATTCGGGCTTGTATACTCTGGACATAATGCCATTTGATCATACAAAATTTCTTTTCCTTTCAAATCATCACCACCTGGACAATATATCTCCATGGTTCTTAATTTGTCAACTATGGTTGTTAATTCAGCACATGCAACACATTTGTTGTTGTAATCTTTATCTGGATAACTTTTTTGAACCCAAGTATCTAAACTATAATCTACCCAAACATATCCGGCCTTGCATCCGCAGGTGCTGCAATCTGATTTACAGAGCCTATTATCGCGGGCTTGGAACTCTTCGCATGTGAGGTTACATGCGCTGCCGAAAAGACCTTCATTGCATTTGAAGCGACATTCTGTTGTGCTGGGTTCTTCAGATAAGGCAGACACTCGAGAAGGAGTCCACGACAATGATGCCCAATTCCAAGTCTGAGTTATTTCTGAAACACTGTTCCACTGCGTGTTTTCAGGAAGTTCGGGGCAGTTTACCTGACGTGATGTTATTTCCTTTCTGACACAACGGACATCGAAGTTCTCATCGACATTTTTAGATGTTAATTGGCCTCTATTGTAAAAATCAATACAATAGCCTTGGGTGGCTGTCCAAAATGAAACAATGTCGCCAAATTTACTGCAGTAGGAAGAACCGCCAAGCTCGCAATAAGTTCCACTACGAAGAAGCGTTTTCAAAGCTGCAAAAGTCGGAAGCTGCCAGTCATTGAAACCGCCTTCATCCAGTTTTTGACAATAACTGACAGCATCAATCCAGCGCAGTCTTTCAGGTGATTTACCGGACCAGATCAGGTAGGCTTTTTCCGAGTCAGCATCTAATGCTTCGGAGTCTATGCAGGGAGTCGCACTTGTCGGGCTGCATTCGGGAAGATTGGTAGGATTGTCATTTGTGGTGCCGGTGTTATCAGAATCCGGTGCGGAATCACCGTCGTCTGGTGTTGTGTCAGAATCCGGCTGCGAATCACCGCCGTCAGGAGTTGTATCGCTGCCGTCAGGAGCTGTATCGCCGCCGTCCGATTGAGTATTAGCATCGTCAGGAATTGAATCGCTGTTGTCTGAATCACTGTCAGGTTTTTCCGGATTGCCTGAATCTGTTTTGTCTGAATCATTGATCGGATTTTCAGGATCTTCAACGCAGATGTTGCGCTCTGTATCGCAGAGAAGTCCTTCGTCGCAGGTTTTGTTCGGATAGCACTCGCCGCCGAGCTTGCCGAAGTTTGAGACTGAATCGCCGCCGTTTTCCGGTTTTGAGGAACCGCCGCCGCACGAAATCAGGAAAACCGTGCAGAAAAGCGCGAAAACAATGCAGATTTTTTTCATTATTTTACCTCCGGTTTTTGGTTGTGCGCCGCCGCAAACCTTAGTGAGTTTAAGGAATTTAGTGAATCTAAGGTGCTCTTAGGGAGCGGCGCGGAAAAAACTATAGAAAAAACTTGACTAGAATTATAGCCGGGACACGCTTTTTTTAATAATTGCGTTGCGTTGAGCATCATTTTGCCTCGAAAAATTACCTCTAACCCTTCGCCACAATGGAGAGGGGAACAAAAGGGGTGAGGTATAAAACCGAAAAAGTTTAGGAAATTTAGGTCGAAAGGCAAGTTTTTGTGTTCTGGCAATTATGGTTAAAACAAACCGATTTCTTTAAGGAAAACAATAAGCAAAAGAATAGGCGCTACATATTTTGCAGCAAAAAGAAGTATTTTATGGATCGGTTT
>DBYV01000065.1:47258-66293 GCA_002310995.1 bacterium UBP6_UBA1177
CCGATTTCTGCATATTTCTGCTCATTTGATATCGCCCATGCGAAAACGAGAGCTGTACCGAGACCGCCGAGCGGAAGCATATAGCAGGATGAGATTTTGTCGAAAATATCGAGAAAAGGAATGCCGCCGACATTCCAGGATGAGACGGCAGAAAGGATTCCGAGTGCCCAGATTACTGTTCCCATTATTAAAATTGCTTTTATTCTTGAGAACTTGTATTCATCTACAACAAACGAAACCGCGACTTCGAGAAGAGAAATCGCGCTGGTTATCGCGGCAAAAAGGACAAGAGCGAAAAAGGCAATGGAAACGATGTGGCCGCCCGGCATCTTAGCGAAAAGGACGGGAAGGGTTTTGAAAATGAGTCCCGGTCCTGCGCTCGGTTCAAGCCCGTTGGAAAAGACTATCGGGAAGATCACAAGCCCTGCCAGAAAAGCGATAAGGGTATCTACCGAAGCGATCTGAACCGCAGATTTTGTGATATTTACATCGCCTTTGAGGTAACTTCCGTAGGTTATCATAGCTCCCATTCCGAGCGAAAGGGTGAAAAACGAAGTTCCGAGAGCTTCAAGCAGTGATCCTCCGGTTACTTTTGAAAAATCGGGGTAGGTGAGGAAATGCCACGCATCTTTCATTCCGTCGAGAGTCAGCGAATAGCAGACAAGAACGAGAAGAAGGATTCCGAGAGTCGGCATGAGTATCTTGCTTGCCTTTTCGATTCCTTTCATAACACCTTTCATAAGAATCAGCATGACAGTGACAATGACAAAAGTATGCCACGCGACATTGAGCCACGGAGTCGCGTTCAGATTATCGAAAATTGTGCTGATTTCAGTTTCAGTTCCTGAAAAACCGCGGAAACTTAGCATGAGATAATGGCATATCCAGCCTGTAATTACCGAATAATACGAAAGAATTATGATTCCGCACAAAACTCCTGCATATCCTATGGGCGAAAACGGAACTTTCCCTTTCTGGAAAAATCTGAATGCTCCGACAGGGTTGAGCTGGCTCTTTTTTCCAATGTAGATTTCTGTAATAAGTATCGGAATTCCCACAAGAATTATGCACGCAAGATAAATCAGTATGAATGCACCGCCGCCGTTTTTGCCGACGACATAAGGAAATTTCCAGATATTTCCGAGTCCTACAGCGCTGCCTACTGCCGCTAAAATGAAACCGAGTTTGTTGCCCCAGTGATCTCTTGAAGACATCAGCTCCTCCGTTTTTATAAGTCTGCGGTTAAATGAACTTTCCTGAAAAAAGTGGCGAAAAAGTAGCACATAAGCCGGATTCTGTTTTATCCAGTCATTCATCTGGAATTACAGTTGCCTGCAATCTCAAGCGGTCAACCCGAATGCGTCGGATGGGCGATCCTTATCTGCCGCGGCAGATGGCATTTCTATTAGACCTTGCTCTGAGGGGGGTTTGCCGTGCGGGCCGCGTCACCGTGACCCCGGTGGGCTCTTACTCCGCCTTTTCACCTTTTCCTGAACATGTCAGGTAGTTTATTTTCTGCTGCACTTTCCGTAGCATCACTGCTCCTGGCCGTTAGCCAGCCCTCTGCCCTGAAGAGTCCGGACTTTCCTCTGAAAAATCAGCGACTGGAAGTGCTACTTTTTCACAAAGTAAAAGAACTAAATTAGTTGTCGGAATTCGTTTTTGAATTATCCGAATGGCTTTCGCCCGGAATGAGTATGCACTGGCAGTTCGGGCAGACTTCGATTCTGCCTGCGCGAAGAACCATGTTGTAAAGTTCCGGCGGAAGCGTCATGTTGCAGCCGAGGCAGACTCTGTGCTCGGCAATGGCGATAGCTTTACCGTTCGGTGAAGTTCCGAGAATTCTCTGATATTTGTTGTAAACAGCAGGTCTGATGTTTTTCGCGAGCTTTTCTCTTTCGTCATAGAGTTTGTCTATGGTTTTGTCGAGCTCTTCCATTCTCTTGGTGTTTAAATCAATCTGTTTTTTGAAGCCTTCTATTTCTTGAGAGAACTGTTCGTTGGTGACGTTGAGTTCTTCAGTCTTGGCTTCGATTTCTCTGCTGATTTCGTTGATTTCGTCGCTGAGATCGCGGTTGAACCTTTTGATGTTGTCGATCTCTCTCAGAAGAGCGTTGTACTCTTCTTTGTTTCTGATGGCGGACTGTTTTCCGGTAATCGTTTTGAGTTTTTCTTCGCCTTTTTTGTAAATCTCGTCTCTCTTTTCTTTTTCGTCTACCTGAATGTCGATAGCGTTTTTGAGTTCTTTGATCTTGTTCTCCTTCTCCACAATCTGCTCTTCGAGAGCATCATTGCTGTCTGGCAGAGTATCCAACTCTTCTTCAAGTTTAAAAATCTCAGAGTCGACAGCCTGCAAATTGACTAGTTTTTTAAGTTCTTCAAGCAAAGGAACCTCCATCAGTTAAAAAGCAAAAAAAAAGCACTTGTTTTGAACAAGTGCTTTCTCAAATTTATGTCACGAAATTTGTAAATAAACAGCAAATCAGCCTCCACAAAAAAGTGGTGGGCCCAAGAGGGTTCGAACCTCTGACCATCCGGTTATGAGCCGGGGGCTCTACCAACTGAGCTATAGGCCCGCAAAGCGCCATCTTTATAGTCCGATTCATTCAAAATGCAACAAAAATATGAATTTTTTTAAAAAGCCTCGAGCAGATTAAAGTAAAATTTGTAGCCTTCAGGGGTGAAACCCATGTCAAAACGGAGATTTATCTTTTTCTTTTTCGCGAGTCTCACTCTGATTCCGAATCCGCCGCCGTATTTGAGATCTTGAAAAATGAAGTCTGTGAAATTTTTCTGAACTTTACCTGTTCCGAAAAAAAGTGTCCCGCCGAAACGCCAGTAAATCGGAAAGCGCCATTCGGTTTGTACTGCAATCATGTAGTTGTCGCGGAATCTGTCGCCGGTGTAACCGCGCATCATGTCTTTGTCGCCGATTGTCGGCAGAAACGAAAGGGGAGCGTTGCCGTTCACTCCTTCGAAATTCAGTTGAAATCCGAGAACTGATTCAAATTTCGGTATCGGTATTTTTACGAAAGTGCGTCCGTCGATGAAAACCCGCGAAAAACTGTACCTGCTGCCCAGCCAGAACGGGTGATACTGGTAAACTATTTCGGCATAGCTTCCCGAAGTCGGAAAGAATGAATCGTCGGTGCTGTCATAGCTCAGTCTGATGCCGATGCCTGAAATAAAACCTTCTTTTCTGTGATTTTTGAAGTAGGAATCGGCAAGCCCGTTTTTTTTCGATTTTATGAGCATGTGATAGCCTTGAGAGAGTGATATTCCGGCATAGAAGTAACGCCAGACTCTGCGGTTTATTGAGTTCTCGAACTGGAATGTGAAGGGCTCGAAAACTTCGTGGTCGGAAGCACGGGTATCGTTTCCGATTCCGTAAAAGTCGGTCGGATATTTTTTGAATGTGAGTTTGCTTTTCCAGTGCCAGTTGGCGTTATTCCAGTAGAGATTGCCGACATTCGCGCTAAGCATCTGGTTTCTCAAAGTGTAGAAAAAGACAAGTGCGAGGGAATTCGATTTGCTCACATACTCATCTTTGTAGTGCTCCTTGTGGAGAACTGCCGAAGCACCGAAACCGGCGCTTGTGTCGCTTGAATAGAAAACAATCGGAAATGCGATTATTCCGAGTTTTTTTTCGTCTTTTTCTTCGTCTTTTTTATCTTCTTTTGCCGCTGCATCGGGTGTTTCTTCTTTTTTTATCTCTTCTTTCACTTCATCGGCAAAGAAAAAAAGAGGCAGAAAGAGAAAAGTGAATAGTAGGAAAATTCTGCAAATCATCTCAAAAACGGAATCTGTTTACCTGCAAAACAAAAAACAGCGTAGCGAGTATACGGATTTTTTTACGAAAGTCATGTCGTTCTTGTCGATGCCGCCGGACTTTTGTCGTCACGTCGTCACACTGTTTCGTCGTAACGATGATATGGCGGCGAATCGTTATAACGATAATAACGATAAATTCGGTTTTTTTTCATTTTGTGCTATAAAGCACGGTTTTTGTTGTTTTACGAGGAATGTTATGAAAAAAAAATTGTTCTGTTGCTCTCTCGGATGTCCGAAAAACAGGGTCGATTCTGAAATTGTCATAGCCCAGTTTCTGGATAAAGGCTGGGAAATTGCCGAAACTTCAGGCAAGGCCGATCTTGTTATACTCAATACCTGTAGTTTTATAAACGATGCAAGAGAAGAGTCTGTAAACTCATTCTTCGAGCTTCACGGCGGTCTGAAGAAAGGTGCGAAGATTGCCGTCATGGGGTGTCTGCCGCAGCTGTATCCCGATTTGGGCGAGATGCTTCCCGAAGCAGACTTTATTTTTGGTGTTAACGATATTCCGAACATAGAAAAGATAGTTTCGGCGCATTGGAACGATGGTTATAGAGGCAAAGGAGGTAAATCTGAATTCCTTTATTCATCGGCGATGGGGCGTGTTCTCACTTATTCGCCGTGGACGGCTTATCTGAAGATTGCAGACGGGTGCGACAATTTCTGCTCGTACTGCGCAATTCCACATATCCGCGGAAGATACCGCGAACGTCCGCTTAAGGATATTGTCGCTGAAGCTGAAAACCTGATAAAGACCGGGGTTAAAGAAATCGTTGTCATCGCGCAGGATACTACTCAGTACGGTTCGAAGACAAATTCGTCGCTTAAAGCTCTTATCCGCTCGCTCAACGCTTTGAAAGGGAATTTCAAATTCAGAGTGATGTACCTTTATCCGTCAGGGATCGACCGCGAACTTCTTGAAACGATAAGAGACTGCAAAAAAATGTACAACTATCTCGAAGTGCCGCTCCAGCATGTTTCTGATACGGTTCTTAAGGCGATGAACAGGCGCTACAAAGAGAAGGATATTTACGACCTGATCAAGATGATAAAAGATGTTTTCGGAGAGGATTATCTTCTCAGAACAACTGTAATTTCATCTTTCCCGGCCGAGAAAAAAGAGGATCACGAACTGTTGAAAGCTTTCATCGAAAAAGGGTTCTTCGATTATATCGGCGCATTCAAATATTCGAAAGAGGAGTCTTCGGCATCATTTAAAATGCGCGCTGTTCCTTCGAAAACTGCGGATGCAAGGTTTGCCGAAATCGAAAAGGCTACTCACGAATGTATGGAAAAACGTCTTGAAAGATTTGTCGGAAAAGAAGTCGAAGTGCTTTACGAAGGTGTAGATTCCGAACTCAAAGTTCCCGTAGGAAGATGCTGGAACCAGGCTCCCGAAATCGACGGCATAACGATAATCACAAATCTTGAAGGCGAAAAAGAGGGTTCCATTCTAAAATGCAGGATAACATCCAGAGAAGGGACTGATTTTATCGCAGATATACTGCGCTAAGTTTGTTACTTGGAATTGCTGGATATATAGTGCTCTGCGGCGACAGCTGCGATTGCGCCGTCTCCGACTGCGGTTGAAACCTGACGGACGAGTTTTTCTCGGATGTCTCCCGCCGCGAAAAGGCCGGGAACGTTTGTGCAGCATTCTGAATCGGTCAAAATGTGCCCGCTTTCGGCAATTTTTACAAGATTTTCTACTGGTTTTGTTTCTGGAATGTAACCCAGAAATACAAATACTCCGTCGACCGCAAGTTCTGAAAGTTCGCCGGTTTTGACATTTTTGACAAGGAGTTTTTCGACAAAATCCTTTCCTTCGATTCTTTCAGCTACCGAGTTTAGGACAAAGTCTATTTTAGGGTTATTGCGTACTTCGTTCTGCGTTATCTTTTCGGCGCGGAACTCGTCTCTTCGATGGACAATCGTCACTTTTTCGGCAAATTTGGTGAGGTAGATCGCCTCTTTCAAAGCACTGTCACCGCCACCTAAAACCGCGACTTTAAGCCCTCTGTAAAAGGCTCCGTCGCAGACCGCACAGTAACTTACACCGTTACCTGTGAACTCTTTTTCGCCGGGGATTTCAGCTTTTCTAGGAAGAGAACCTGCCGCATAAATTACGGTTTTTGCGGAAAAATCTTTACCTGAAGCTGTATTGAGCGAGAAATTGCCGTCATCAAGTTTTGTGACTTCCAAAACTTCGTCAGAAACAAATTCTGCTCCAAGATCAAGAGCCTGGGCGTGCATTTTTTCAGCTAAATCAAAGCCTGCAATTGATTTTTCGCCTGGCCAGTTTTCAAGCTTGTCGGTTAAAGCCATAAGTCCGCCGTAAGTATTTTTTTCGAAGATGACGGTTTTAAGCAGCGCTCTCGAAGCGTAAATTCCTGCCGTCATTCCCGCCGGACCGCTTCCGATAACTGCAACATCGTAAAGTTCGGGCATGGTACCTCCGTATGCTGAAATCAGATAATAAAATCAGCGAATTTGTTGTAATAAAGATGAAGTTTTTCGATTTCTTCGAATTGATACGGGTTATAGAGTTTGGAACTCGCGAAACGCTCCTTTTTAAGCATGAGAATGGCGATAAGAAGCTGCAAATAGTTATTTGAGGGGAAATATTGCTGTTCGTTCATTATCGTTCTCAACTTTTTGAAAAAAGATGCTGCTTTCTGCGGAATCAGCAGCGAAGAACGGCTTTCTACAAAGTGGATACCGTCTTCTCTTTCATGGAAGAACGAGAGAATGAAATCGCGCTCGCGATACCATGTCAGGCTGTTTTCCTCATCTTCGGAAAGATTCAGCTTTTCACTTGTGAAAAAATCCTCGCCCTTGAGTCTTGAAAACAGGGAAGGGGAGAAAAGCATTATCCGCGCTTTTTCCAATTCACGTTTGTCAGCGAGAGTCGTTTTGTTGCCGATATCGAAATGGTAGATGAAGAAAAGGTTGAAAAACTGCTGCCAGAAATCATGGTTTTTGATATCTTCGCCAGTGAAATAGAAACACTCCTTCTTGAAATCGTGCAATGCAGCGGATTCAAAATCATCAAAAGAAGAGTAAATTCTTGTTTTTACGGCGCTCATTAAAAATCTCTGGAATAGACTATTTTGCCGTTTACAATCGTAGCCGATACAGCGCCTTTTACATGGAAACCGTGAAAAGGAGTGTTATGGCTTTTCGATTTGAACATGTTTTTGTCAACTGTCCACTGGTAATCAGGGTCGAAAACCGTGATGTCAGCCGGAGCGCCGACTTCAATTTTTCCGCCGTTAAGACCCATGATTTTGTATCCTGCAGTGAAAAGTTCGACTATTCTTTCGATCGAGAGTTCTTTGTCATGATAGAGTCTGAGAACAAGCGGAAGAGCCGTTTCAAGGCCGACGATTCCTGATGGAGCATTGTTGAACTCGACCTCTTTTTCTCTCTGGTGATGCGGCGCGTGGTCTGTTGCAATCGCGTCGATTATGCCGTCTTTGAGAGCTTTTATAACTGCAAGTCTGTCAGCTTCGCTACGGAGCGGCGGGTTGATTTTCGTGTTTGTGTCGAATCCGCCGAGAGCCTCGTCTGTAAGGGTGATATAGTGCGGAGCTGTCTCAGCCGTGATTTTCGCGCCGCGTTCTTTGAAGAATTTGATTATATCGACTGAAAGCGCTGCGCTGACGTGAGCGATGTGGATCGGGAGCTTCAGATATTCAGCCATCATGCAGTCGCGTGCGATCTGAGAAGCTTCTCCGACAACAGGACATCCGGTCATGCCGTAAACTGTCGAGTAATAGCCTTCGTTCATCTGCGCTGTTTCGGAAAGATAGAGGTCTTCGCTGTGCGAAACATACATCATATCAAAAGTCGAAGCGTATTCCATGACTCTTTTGAGAAGGTCTGTGTTCTGGATCGGTCTGCCGTCGTCGCTTATTGCGATTGCACCGCCTTCCGCAAGTTCTCCGATGGGAGCGAGTGATTCGCCTTTAAGCCCTTTAGTAGCCGCTGCAATAGGATAAAGTTTGACACCGTTTCCTTTTGCCGCTCTTTCATACATATAGCGAATTGTTTCGACGTTGTCAGCTGCCGGTTTTGTGTTTGGCATCGTGCAGACAGAGGTAAATCCGCCAGCTGCGGCAGCTTCAAGACCAGAGAAGATGTCTTCCTTGTATTCGAAGCCTGGATCTCTGAAATGAACGTGGATGTCAATGAATCCCGGAGCGACGAAAAGACCGTCGGCATCTAAGACTTCTGCATCTTTCGTGTCGGGTTTTGCCGTGATCTCAACAACTTTACCGTTTTCTATAACTATTGAAGTTTTTTCGGTTTTTCCGACAAGCGGATTGACAACGGTTCCGTTTTTTATAACTAATTTCATTTGTCTGCCCCTCCGAGAAGAAGATAAAGAACTGCCATTCTGACATTTACGCCGTTTGAAACCTGTTCAAGTATTACCGACTGTTCGCCGTCCATTACGACATCGTCAATCTCGACTCCTCTGTTTGCAGGTCCCGGATGCATTACGAGAGCATCCTTTTTTGCGAGTTTGAGAAGTTCCGGTGTGAGCATGAAGTATCTCGAATATTCTCTTACATCGGGGTAGAGCAGGTTGCTCGCACGTTCGTTCTGGACTCTGAGCATCATGACGATATCGGCATCCTGAACCGCGTATTTCGGCAGTTTTTCAACTGTAACGCCCATCTTTTCGACTTCTTTAGGAAGCATTGTTCCCGGTCCCGAAATCGAAACATGCGCGCCCATCTTGTTGAGAAGGTAGATATTCGATCTTGCGACTCTGCTGTGGTAAATGTCGCCAAGAAGCGCCACTTTTAGCCCTTCAAATCCACCTTTTCTCTGCCAGATTGTGTAGGCGTCAAGCAGAGCCTGCGTCGGGTGCTCGTGGAAGCCGTCGCCTGCGTTGATTATGGAGCAGTCCATGATTTCGGTGAGCAGCTGAGGTGTTCCCGAAACGGAGTGACGGATGACCATGGCATCGGGACCCATTGCCTGAAGGTTGAGTGCGGTGTCGGCAAGGGTTTCGCCTTTCTGAATAGCGCTACCAGAAACTGCGATGTTGTAAGTGTCGGCGCTGAGACGTTTTTCCGCTACCTCAAACGAAGTTCTCGTTCTGGTTGAAGGCTCCGCAAAGAAGTTGATTATTGTTTTGCCCTTCAGAGTCGGCACTTTTTTTATCTGTCTTTGGTTGATTTCCGCGAAACTTACAGCCGTTTCGAGGATGTTCATAATCTGGTCTTTGTTAAGATTTTCGATTCCAAGAAGATGTTTCATAGTTTTTTCTCCGGATTATCCAAGAACAACTTTGTCTTCGCCGTCAGTCTCTTTGAAGAAAACGGCGACTTTGTCTTCGGGTTCTGTTTCAATCACTTTGCCGACGATATCGGGATGGATAGGAAGTTCCCTCCAGCCGCGGTCGATAAGGGATACGAACTTGATTGATTTCGGCCTTCCGTAGTCCATAACGGCTTCAATTGCTGCCCTGACAGTCCTGCCTGTGTACATAACATCATCAACCAGGATTATGTGATATTCTTCAGGGTCGAAGTTCAGCACCGACGGACCTGTTTTCGGCGAATTCAGACCTTTGCAGAAGTCGTCTCTGTAAAGCGCTATGTCGATTGTTCCGGTTGCGAGTTTGACGTGCTCTTTTTCTTCAATTTTTTTGATGAGCCTTTCCGCAAGGATTACGCCTCTTGTCCTTATGCCGACGATTGCTACGTTCTTTAGCAGACTGAGATGTTCAATCATTTCGTAGACCATTCTGTCTATGATCTTTCCCATTTCGGTTTCATTCAGAAGAACTTTTTTGACATCTATGCTTTCTCTTTTCAAAACGGCTCTCCATTAAAACATTTTATCAACTTTGGCTGCTTCTTTTAAAATAACAATTTCCATGTTTTTTACTTTTTGGCCGAAGATCTTCATTTCGTCAAAGTAGACGAATCTTGCTTTGACCTGTTTTGTGTCTTCGTCTTTTTCAATGTAGAGTCCGCCTCTTGTGCCGTCCTTTGTTGTTCTGGTCGTGTCGAGTTTCCCGCCGAGATCCTGTTTAATTCTGTTGTCGAATTCACGGATTGACTCTTCTTCCGTATGAAGAGTTGCGTACTGCGCAATGTTGTCAACTGCTTTTGTAACCTTATATTTAAGAATGTAAGGTTGCGCTACACACCAACCGATGTAAAGGATTAAAACCGCAAGAACCACTTGAATAACTTTTACCATTTTTTTCCTCCTGATAAAATAGATAAACTAAAAACCGCGGGAAACTATCAAAATAGTTCTTTTAAGTCAAAAAAAACATAGTGCTGCGGAATGTTTTTACGATTTTTTTAAGAGCAAACTATTTATTAAGGTTTTTATTGAAATAAAGGGTCCTTTCTGTATAATATCGCAGTTTTATTTAGGAGGTCACAATGAAGATATTCTTTTTAATTATTCTTGCATCGCTAGTTTTCAGTTGTTCTGATTCCAAACATGAAGATACCGAATTAAAAATTTCATATGCTCTTCCGGATGGAAGAACCTGTCAGACATATCTTGCCGATCATTTTCTTGTTACGCTGTATGATTCAGAGCAGCGCAAGGTCGTAGAAAAGAAAATTTCCTGCGAAGATGGCGATAATGACGAAGGTATCACGCTTTTGGTCAGCAAGGATTCATACTATGTTTCGGTCGTTCTTCTGAGCGAGGACAAGATGTGGCAGAGTTATGGTGCAGCCAAAGTTAAAGTCGATAAAGATACGGAAGTTACGGTGAACATGGAAACTTATCTCGGCGGAATGATTTTTATCTGGAATCCGGCTGACTGCAACAAATATAATCTTGCAATAATGGCTTTGGATCTGTTTGCTGACGGAGAACCGGTCAAGGCAGTGATCTGGGGAGATGAAACAGAGCTCAGAAATTTTCAGATCCCATGCAAAGCCGGTCAGTTTGAAGTCATAAATGTTCCGGCAGAACCTCTTTATACCGCCAGAATAAACGCTTACAGACAAAATTCACTCGCAGGGGAAAGCCGTGTTACATATGAAATCCCCGAGTTTGTATCAGGACATGGTCAGAACAAGAACATAAATATTGATTCCTACAAGCAGCTTCTTGTATCCGATATGAAAGTTTCGTGGGAGTTCGACAGCAAAAGTATTGATTCATGCGAAACAGCAGGCATCACAAAAGTTGTGGCATCGCTTGTTTCTGAAGAAGTCACCATTTCAGCAGAACAGAAATGCAACAACAAATTCTCCGATTTCTATCTTTATGATATAACAGAACATGAATACACGCTTTATCTTTTCGGAATTTCCGACAGTGACGAGACTTTGTTTGAGTCTTCGCTTGAAATCGGAATGATCGAATCTGGTTCGGTCGGAAAGGATATGCTGGAAAATAGGATTTTTCTTAAAGAAAAGTAGGAGGAATCATGCTGACGGTTGAACAGTTAAACTACATCAAAGGTCTGCTTAACAAAGAACTCGAAGAGATTGAGGAGCGTAATCGCGAAAAAGTGGGCGAAATGGAGTCAATGCGCAACGATTCCGAAACATTCCACGGCGACGAAGCGGATCAGGCTAATTTCATGGAGGAGCGCAACAGACAGCTCCGTTTGAGGGACAGGGACAGAAAGCTTATCAACAAGATACGTGAAACGCTGCATAAGATTGATATCGGCGAATACGGCATCTGCGAGTCCTGCGGTTGTGATATTGATTTCGAGCGCCTTAAACTGCGTCCTGTGGCGTCTCTCTGCATCGAGTGCAAAAAAGAAGCAGAGGAGCGCGAGGAACGTGAACGTTTTTCAAGATAGTTCCTGCGAGGTAGAGTTTTGAAATTTATTTTTGCATTTTTATTTCTGTCGCAGATTTCTCCCTCCGAGATGATAACTAAAATGACAGATTCAATTTATGTCCCTGACCAGAATATAGTTCTTCAAGGTGTGGACGAGCATAACGAGCCTGTTTCACTTGAATTCGACAAAACGAAAAAGCTTCTGATAAAGACTGAAAAAGGTGAAAAATCGGAGGTCAAGCTTGAAGAAATGCCGGTTTTTCTCAAACTTTTCTTTTTTGCAGGAGACAAAACTGCGCCGGAATCTATCGTCGCTTCTGTAAAATCAATATCAGGAGCACTTCATGCAGCTGGTGTGAATACGGAAGTTTCGACTGTCAGTGTTTCAGAAGCTGACGGAAGTGCGACTTTTGCTATAGGAAAAGAAAAACGCTTTTCTAATGCGAATATCCTTGAGCTTTCAAAGGAGTCAATGCGTCCGGCTCTTTTGAAAGTCGGTGACGAAACATATGTTTTTTCAGATTACCACAGAAGTCAGATGCCTCTTGCATTTCCTGGAAATATCAAATTTTTCAAAAACGGTGTTCTGCAGGGCGAGTGGATTTTTTTAAGAGACGAATATAAGCAGAAGTGAACGCCGATCCAAAAAAATTTGCTCTTGTAGCGGTTCCGCGTCCTGGAATTCCATCGCTTTTTTATAAAAACCCGCCTTTTCTTAACTGCAAAAAAGGTGATTGTGTCGAAATAGAGTTGAAAAGTGTTAAAATATGGGGAATTATTGAAGGTTTTTGTGATGATTTGCCAGAAGGTCTCGATGAAGGAAAAATAAAGTCTGTTCTAGGCAGAATATGCTCAAGCCCGATTTTTGCCGACAAGGCGGAGACCGACTTCCTGAAATGGGTGGCCGATTACTATATGTTTCCTTTTCACAAACTTTTAAAACAGATTTTTCTTCCGTGGATAGGTTCAGACAATGCCCTGATAGGCGAAACGGCACAGGAAAAGCATCTTGGGGCGCTCTGCAAAGCAGAAAAGCTTCTTGAAGCTGAGCTCAATCATTCACAAAGGCAGACTGTCGATTCAATTCTTGCGCGCTGGGAAAAGGGCGATTACAAGCCTGTTCTGCTTTACGGAGTTACCGGAAGCGGAAAAAGCGAGGTCTTTGCGGAACTTTGCCGCAATGTAATAAAAAAAGGGAAGCAAGTTCTCTATCTTGTTCCTGAGATAGGCCTTACCTCTAAAGCTTTGCAGCATCTTGTAAGCAGAATAGGGGCAGCAGGTGTTATTTTGCACAGTTCGGTAAGCAAAAAAAAGAGATTTTCGGCTCTTTACTGCGCGGTAAACAAACACGCTTCAATCATTGTCGGAACGCGCTCTGCTGTTCTTTATCCTTTTTTTGACATAGGCCTCATAGTTATTGACGAGGAGCACGACGGCAGTTTCAAGAATTTCGAGCCGCCTTACTATCACGCAAGAGATGTAGCTGTGATGAAGGCGGCTGCAATGAAAATTCCAGTAGTTGCAGGAAGCGCAACACCTTCAGGCGACTCGTGGCTCAATGTTCAAACCGGAAAGTACCATCTTGAGGTCATGAGGGAGAGGGTAAACAAAAGACCTCTTCCTAAAGTAGAAACTTTTACCTACCACGGTGATCTCTACATTCCATCAGACCTTGTCGATATCGTTTCTGATTCCCTGAAAAACGGGGAGCAGAGCCTTTTCTTTCTGAACAGACGCGGGTTTGCTACAATTGCCCGCTGTTCCGACTGCAACGAAGTGCTGATGTGCCCCAACTGCAAAACGGCCTTGGTATACCACAAAAAGAAAGAACGTTTTTTCTGTCACCACTGCGGATACGGCCTGACTCGTCCTAAGTGCGAAAAATGCGGAGGAACGCTGATTCTTGAAGGAATCGGGGTGGAAAAACTTTTCGAAGCGATTGAAAGCTATTTCCCTGGAGCAAAGGCGGTTTCTTTTGATAAGGACAGCCTCGGAACTGCCGTTCTTTTTGACAAAGCTGTGGCCGATATTGCTGCCGACAAGTATCAGCTCATTGTCGGAACGGTTATGATATCGAAGGGGCACAACTTTCCGAAATTAAGGAATGTCGTGATAAAATTCGCCGATTATCTTCTCGGTTTCCGCGATTCCAGGGCATCGGAAAAGTGTTTTCAGCAAATAGTTCAGGTTGCGGGACGTGCCGGGAGATTCGGTGTCGAAGGTCGTGTTTTTGCCGAAACAATGTACCCTGACCACTACATCTGGAACTACATAAAAAACAACGACTACGAAGGTTTTATCGAAGAGGAGCTTTCATGGCGCGAGCAGCTAGGATTCCCACCTTTCACAAGGATGATAACTGTCAGAATATCGGGCACTGATGAAGAAAAAACCGATAAATTTGCAGACAAGTGTTTTGAAGCTGTTAGCGGTTTTGTAGAAAACAACTCTATTGAAGATGTTGTTGTTTATCCGCCGGTTGAACCAATGCTTTCAAAAGTTCAGAACCGTTTTAGAAAAAACATTTCGATATCTTTCCCGAAAAACGCAAAGATAGCAGCATTTATTAAAAATTTTCTCTGGAAAATAGAAAAGAAACCTGGGATTACTGTGACTTTTGATGTCGATCCTGTAAGTGAAAACTGATTTTGGATTAGCTGTTGTCGATTTTGTTTAAGGTTGCTGTCGTTATTTTGTTATAAATTCTATCTGGTCTTTGTCGACTTTCGGATTTATAAGCATAAAAAAGAGTTTTTTTGTATCGTCTGAAGCAACAAGCACAACTTTGTCGCTTTTTTTGATGCCGATATTGGTAAAAAGAAGGATCTTTTCAGTGTGGCTGAGAGAGTTCATGATTGTTTCTGGAATGAACTCCGTATATGTCCTTGCAAAAAGTTCCTTAAATGTTGAAAGCGATTTCAGAGGAAAGCGGCTTGTCATAGTTTCTTCCTTGAAAATTACCGATTCGCCGTTTTCAAGTTCAAGAGTGTATATTTGTTCCGATATTTCTTTAAGTTTCTTTTTGATAGATATTATCTTTACTGCTTTATCGGAAAAAAGTTCATTGTTCGGCTCAAGCTGCAGAAGAACCGATGTGAAACGGTCGATGTCGAAAAGAAAGTGCTTTGCGGCGATTCTTTTGAAAGTCGAAGCGGGAATATGAATGAAGTCAATGCTGAAGCCGGGAAATATTTTGAGGATAGTTTCTCTTATCTGACCTGTCAGAGCGGAGTTTATGAAACCTATAATTATTTCTTTCGTCTCTTTTTTGAACGATACCGGCAGAGCAAGCAGCCTGGTTATGACATCAGGTGTGAAAAATCTTGCGAAAAAGTCATCTGACATGAACCCTTTTTTCTCTTCATACATGACAGGATAGCCGTCTTTTTCATAGAATTTGGCAAGTTTTTTCTCGTCAATCATCCCTTTTGAAATTGCGAACCATATCGGGTCCACATTTTTTCTCATTTTTAGAATTTTGTTGGCATTTTCCGAAGAAATAACGCCGTCCTGAACCATTTTCAGCATCAGATTTCTCATATGAAATCTCCTCAAATTTTTGCAATTATAGGAACTTTTCTTTTGTATTTCATTGAATTTATGCGTGTTTTTACGAACTTTACCAGTTTTTCGTCAAAACCTTCGTTTATAATATCATCTTCGTTCATTTGCAGATCCGATATTGCGTGGATAACCGGATCCATCTGGATATAGGAGTATCCGATTTCGCCTTCATCTGTCTGACCTTCAAAAAGATCTGCGCTCGGAGCCTTTGTTATGACGCTTTCGGGAAGCCCGAGAAAACGCGCAAATTCAAAAATGTCGGTTTTATAGAGACTGCCGATGGGATTTATCGCCGAAGCGCCGTCACCGAACATCGTGAAGTATCCGAGTTCTATTTCGCTTTTGTTACCTGTGCCGAGAACTATCGCGCCGTTTGCCGCCGAGAAGTCGAAAAGGGTCATCATTCTTGTTCTTGCCATGATATTGCCGAGACGTCCTTTTCTTGAGAAGTCTGGGTTGGTCATGTTATTTGCAGAGAATGTGTCTACGACGGCTGAAATTTCGATTCTAAGGCTGTTTATTCCGGTGTTTTCAACGACTTTAAGTGCGTCTTCCACACTTTTTGAGCTTGAAGTTTTGTATGGCATAAGAATTCCTGTAACATTTTCCTTTCCCAGAGCTCTTGCGGCAAGAGCAGCTACAAGTGCGCTGTCAAGACCACCGGAAAGCCCTAGAACAGCTTTTTTTAAGCCGGTTTTTTCAATTTCCGTGACCAGAAACGAGGTTAGTTTTTTCTCAATTTCCGTGAAATCAAGTTTCGGAAGAGTTATCATGCGTTGCCTCTCATTTTAAGCTGATTTAATAATGATTTTCGTATATTAAGCGAATTTGAAAAATAATCGGAAAGAAGCGTTTCTCTTGCCTCTCTGCTTGAAAAGCCTGAAACCGTACAGTAGTCACTTTCTATGGAATCGAGAGTTTTTGAATCAAAATCTGACATAAGTGCAATACGGCATTTTTTTATAAATTCAAGTTCAGGTTCATCGGGCATGGTGAATGAGTGGGCAAGTTCTGCAAGCCACGAAGCGGCGATAAAGTTGCGCGGATTTCTGCGTAGGGGAGCGATTTCTTCAAGCGAAACAAAATCGTCAAGAAAGTAGGTGTTGTTTTTTTTGCTTAGCACCACTTCACAGTTTTCAAAAAGTGAAAAGTTATCTTTTTTCGAGAAAAAGCGGAAAGTTTCACCTTCTTTGGAAATAGTATGGAAAAAACCGTTTCCGTGAGATTTTTTGTAGGTGATAGTTCCCTGTACGATATACATCAGTTTACCGATTCTATCTGCTGCTTCTTTTCAGGTTTTTTGCGTTCGATATTTGTCGTTACGCCCAGCTGTTTTGCAAGTTCGACACATTCGTTAAGAAAAGGAATCGAGACTTCTTTTGTGTTGATAGCCTGAACTTCAAGACAACGGCGAAGATATTTCTGCCCGAGTTCTTCATCCTTAAGCATATACATTTTGAGCGCGCCTCGGTATAAAGCTTCGACATCAAACGGAAAGTATTCAAGCGCTTTTTTGTAATTTTCAGCTGCGAGTTTGTGAAGATTCTGTTCATCATACATGAGTGCAAGCTGTTTGTAGGCTTCGGAATGGGTTCCGCGCATCTTGATTGCGGCATCGAAGTGCTGTTTCGCAAGATCGTACTGTTTCTGCTTCCTGTAAACAATGCCGATGTTTGTTTCGGCATAATGAGGTCTCGGATACATCGTGTCCGCGAGAACAGCCTTGAATTCTTCTAAAGCTTCGTCAAATTTATCCTGCTCAAGGTAAAGCGCTCCGAGATTGTTTCTTGCATCTGTGAACTTTTTGTCGATTTTTAAGGCTTTTTTGAAGTTTTCTTCAGCTTTTTTTTCATCATGCTCAATCATGAAAACAAGTCCGAGCGTGTTGTAATACTGAGGAAGGTCGGGTGCGGCTTCGATCGCCATCATGATTTCTCGTCTTGCTTTGATGTAGTCGCCCTGATTCAGCGCGGCAAGACCAAGCTGATAGTGACCGTCGCTTTTCCTTTCGTCGCTTATTGTTTTCGTGTCTGCCGAAGAACATGCAACAGTAAGTTGAAAAAGAATGAAGATTGAAAGTAATAGCTTAATTTTATTCAATTTTTCCTCTGGAAGAGATTATTTCTTTTCCTCTTTTTTATCGGATTTTTTGTTTTTGTCTTCTTTGCCGGATCTACCCCATTCCCAGCCGAATTCGACATCGCCGCCTAAATCCCATGATGAAACATAGTGGCCTTCGAGGTTGTCATGCGGACGAGGATTCTTTGCATTCCAGAAAGACCAGTGTTTACCGGCGTAACCGTTGATGTAGAGGAACGGAAGGATCTGGAATCTGATAACGCCTCTGAAAAGCGAGCTGACATGGCTGTCGGAGAAAAGCTCTTTAGCGCTGCCGAAACCGCGTTTGTAGTATGAAACCATCATTTTTACGATCCAGAGGTCTGGAAGTTCGAGGTGTGCAAAGAGAGAAGAAGAGTCTGGAAGTTTTTCGTAGCCTACGGAAAGTGCGATCCATGTCCTGAAACTGTAGCTGAGTTCTCCGTAGAAAGAGCCGACGAACTTATCATCCGAATCGTTCATAAGGTGCCAGTATTTAGAGCGGCCGTCCGGCTGGAAATTGTTTTTGCCGTAGATGTTTGTCATCATTTCTATACGTTCGATGTCGTAGAATGTGTCGAAGAAAGACGGAATGTAGGAATCATGGTGAGCTCTTCCTTCAAGCTGGATTCTGAGAGCGTGCTGATTGTTCTGGTCAAGGTTGAATCTTCCCAAAAGACCGAATGTGAAACCGCCTTTTACAAAATCTTTTTTGAACCACGAATAGTCGGTGAAAGCCTTGATATCGACTTTTTCGTTTTTAAAGAGTTTAAGTTCGAAGTCGATGCCCTGCATATAGAGGAATTCATCGTCTTCAATTATCGGACGGCCTTTTGAATCAACAGCTATTCTGGGGATACGGTTGTCTTTTCCGTTGAAATAGTCGTCAGCGTCGTAGTCATAATATTTTTCGTAACGGAGCTTTGTCGGAGCATTTCTGTCGGCAACGAAAGAATAACCGAAAGAAACGCTTCTTGCATGATAGTTTCCGATAGCGGAGAACGGCTTTATGAAAACAAGTCCGCCGAATATATTGCCTCTCGCGACATCGCCGAGAAGTGCTTCAAAACCCGCGTAGTCGAAATACCAGTTGAGTTTTGCCGACATTGTTGAAAATGTCGAGTCGTGGTTCGGAATGTAGCGTTTGAGAATAGTTCCGTGACCGATTGTCTGGGCGAAGTTGCTGCCGAGCGAGAAGTAGAGGTTGTCTTCTGATGTTCCGATCTGCAAGTATCTCAGTATCTTGAGGTAATCCTGCCACTCATCCCAATCCTCTTTTCTGAAGCGGACTTTACCGTCATTGCTGTTTACATCGGTGCTAAGAACCCTGATATTGAACGGAGCATGGATCGCGAAAATCAAATCAAGTTCTTTTTCGCTGACAGGTTCCTTTATAAGTTTATCGAAGTGCATTGAAAATTTTGGATCAATAACAAGATAAAGTTCGTCGTCCATGAACTTTACACCGGCTGCAAGTCCTGCGCTGTTGTATGGGGAGATTATCTCGTTTGCACCGATATTTGCTACTTCTCCCTTCCAGAACCTTTTTTCTATATCCCTGATTTTTCTGTCGTTTTCTTCTTTTTCTTTGCTTTTGTCTGATTTTGAATCAGCAGTCTGCTTCTCATCTTTTTTCTGTTCTGCAGCTGCGGGTTTCTGCTCAGCCGGTTTCGGTTCCTCAGCTTTAGCAGGTTTCTGCTCGGCCGGTTTCGGTTCTTCAGCTTTAGCAGGTTTCTGCTCAGCCGGTTTCGGTTCTTC
>DBYV01000025.1 GCA_002310995.1 bacterium UBP6_UBA1177
CAGGATTTCTCGATGCGCTACACCCTCGTTGACGGACAGGGCAACTTCGGTTCTGTTGACGGCGACGGTGCGGCTGCAATGAGGTACACCGAGGCGAGAATGGCCAAAATCGCGGGCGAGATCATGGCCGATCTCGACAAGGACACCGTCAATATGCGCGACAACTACGACGGCAGTTTGCAGGAACCCGAAGTCATGCCGACGAAGATCCCGGAACTTCTTGTCAACGGAACGAGCGGTATCGCAGTTGGTATGGCAAGTAACATTCCGCCGCACAATATCACCGAGGCTGTAAACGCGACGATCCACCTTATCGACAATCCGGACGCCGACATTCCCGAACTTATGGAATTCATCACAGGCCCGGACTTCCCGACAGGCGGCTCGATCCTCGGCAAAGCCGGCATCAGAGCGGCTTACGAAACAGGCAAAGGCATCATCAAGATCCGCTCGAAAGCGACAATAGAACTCGGCCAGAACGGTGCACGTGACCGCATAATCATCCACGAAATTCCTTATCAGGTAAACAAGGCGAACATGATCATCCAGATTGCCGAACTCGTTAAGGAAAAGAAACTCGAAGGAATCCACGATATCCGCGACGAGTCAGGAAGACGTGAGAAGATCAGAGTCGTCATCGAGCTAAAGAAGGATGCAGATCCGAACATTCTCCTCAACCAGCTCTTCAAAATGACGCAGCTTCAGGTCTCCTTCGGTATCAATATGCTCGCGATCTGCAACGGAATTCCTAAGACGATAAATCTGAAAGACGCGCTCCACTACTTCATTCTCCACAGAAAGGATGTCGTAACGAGAAGAACGCGCTACGAGCTTGCCGAAGCGGAAAAACGCGCTCACATTTTGGAAGGTCTCAAAATCGCGATCGACAACATCGACGAAGTTGTCCACATCATCAGATCCTCTGCTTCGACTGACGATGCAAGAATCAATTTGATGGAGAGATTCGGCCTTTCGAAGCTTCAGGCAAACGCCATCTTAGACATGAAACTAAGCAGACTTACCGGACTTGAAAGAGACAAGATCATCGCCGAACTCGAAGAACTCTACAAAAAGATCGAATGGTACAAAGAGATCCTTGCAAATGAACATGTTCTTTTCGGCGTAATCAAGGACGAGCTCAAGGAAATAAAGGAAAAATACGGCGACGAGAGAAAGACCGACATCGTCAACTACGACGGCGACATCGACATCGAGGACCTTATCGCAGACGACGACATGGTTGTAACACTCACGACTGAAAACTACATCAAACGCACTCCGCTTGACCTCTACCGCAAGCAAAAACGCGGCGGCAAAGGGATCAACGCGATAAATCCGAAGGAAAACGACTACGTCAAGAACATTTTCGTAGCAAGCAGCCACACGCTTCTTCTTCTCTTCACTTCCTACGGCAAAGTTTACTGGATCAAGGTTCACCAGCTTCCGGAAGCTGCGAGAAACAGCAGAGGCAAACCGATAATCAACCTCGTCAACATCGAAAAGGACGAAAAAATCGCAGCTGTTCTTCCGATAAAGGATTTCGTTGAAGGCGAATTCATAATGATGGGAACCAGGAACGGAACCGTCAAGAAGACTGACATCATGGAATACAAGACCCAGCGCACGAACGGCAAGAAAGCAATCAAACTCAACGAAGGCGACGAGCTTATCGAAGTCAAGATCACGAAAGGAAACGATGATGTCGTTCTCGCAACGAAGAAAGGCCTCAGTATCCGCTTCAACGAAAACGACGTCAGACCTATGGGTCGTGTCGCTGCCGGTGTCCGCGGTATCAGAATCAACAGCGATGATGAAGTCGTCACGATGGATGTCATCGAAGAAGGAACGACGCTTCTTTCGATAACCGACAAAGGTATCGGAAAACGCACTCCGGTTGAAGATTACAGGCTTCAGTCGAGAGGCGGAAAAGGTATCATCACCATCAAGACTTCCGAAGAAAACGGATATGTTGTCGGCGTTCTCAAAGTCAGCCAGAACGACGAGGCAATGCTCATCACTTCCAACGGTCAGGCAATCAGAATCCCGGTCAGCGGTATCAGCGTGATCGGCAGGAACACGAAAGGCGTCAGACTTTTCAAAGTCGAAAACGGCGAGCTTGTCGTTTCAGTCACAAAAATCATCGATCCAGAAGACCTTCAGTCTGAATCAGGCGACACAAACGAACTTCTTGAAAATCCGAACGAACCTCAGTTTGACGAACCGGAAGAATCCGACAATTCCGAAGAATAAAAACCTCACCCCTTTTGTTCCCCTCTCCAGTGTAGAGAGGGGACGTAGAGACGTCATATTATGGCGTCTCTGCGAATTTAGCATTTCAAATCCGCCGTTCCCTAGACACCCTAGATTCCCTAATTTCCCTAAATTCCCTACGATGCGGCGGCAGGCAAAAGAAATGCGGCGGCGGCAGGCAAAAGAAATGCGGCGGCAGGCAGTAAAAGATTGTGGTTATTGACCGTTGAAATCTGCAACGCAGCGGACACGGGCATTATCGGTGTAGGTCATCATGTAGCCCTGGGCGAAATCGAAAGTATATCTGCCGGATGATTTAAGACTGAACATATCGCCGAAAAATGAATAACCGTCAAAAGTATATTGTTTACATCTGCCGCTTGCAGGCTGACTTGATGTAAAGTTTTCCTTGTTACTGCATACAGCCTTTCTTATAAGTTTGGCAACTTCTGATATTTCAGGAAGCCTCCAGTCTGTTCTTCCTCCGTAATTTTCAGCGTTCAGACTGTCGCAGTAATCCTCAGCATCAGCAATATCGTAATATTCTTTGTCAGAGACTTTGGACCAGAGAAGATCGTAAACTTCAAACGGGAAGCTGAATTCCTCAGCTGTTTCAGGATCGGAAACGCTTCTGACACAGCGGACTTTCTCTTCTTCGTATTGGTAAGTCGACGACATTTGTGAAGCGGTCATAAAATCCAAAGTATGGAAATATTGATTTTGATTTTCATCATTATCTGTCGTGATGAGCGAACTCCAGAGTGTGCTGAGCTCACTGAAAAGCGAATATTTTCCGATTATATCAGCATCACAACCACCGTTCGGACAGTTTTTGACGAGAGTCTTGAGTTCATCCAACGTCGGAACACGCCAGTTGTTTGAGCCGCCTTCAACAAGATTTTTGCAGTATTTCGCCGCATCATACCAATAAAAATTATGCTTCGAAAGTTCAGACCATATAATACCGTTCGCGGTGTCGGTGTACGGAAAGTCAACCGGGTCCGGAAGGGTGTCGTCTTTAATACACCTGGAAGCACTGGAAACATAATTGTTACTTCCCGATAGCGGAACTATTGAAGCAGTTTCCAAATTAACAGCCCATGACGAGTAAATCGGATTGCCGTAGTCATCTTCGTCATCCGCATCGCCTGTCAGCGTTCCCGAAACGATATAGCCGGAATTATCGTATAGTGATGACTGGAAATCTTCCTTGTTTTCTTCATCGGAACACTTTCCATCATCGAAACAGGTTGCATCCAGGTAGTCGCTGCACGCAACAGTGACGCTGCACTCTCCGCCGGTTTTCAGTTTGTCGTTTGCCCCGAGAAGCGTGCGGATTTCGTCGATTGTCGGAATTCTCCATTTCTTTATGCCGCCGTCTCTGGATTCCCTGCATTGAACTGCCTTGCTTTGCCATGACAGATTTTCCGTTGAAGCAGATTTCATATCTGCCTTGGACCAGACGTAATGCGTCGAAGAATCCTCGCATGGTGCGAGTCTCGTCTCATCACAGACAGGAATTGTCTCGGAATAAGGATCGACGCTGGTTCTGACGCAGCGCACTGACTTAAGACTTGCAGCACCATCGTACTGAATAGAACCTTCTTCGAAATTGACATAAAAAATACCGTCTGTACCGCCGTAATAATTTATGAAAGTCGAAGTCCAGAAAGTTTCCGAAGTCATTCCCGGGAACTGAGAAATAGGAGCTTCCGTTCGTGAGTAATCTAAAAGCGTGACAAGCTCGTTCTTGTTTGGAAGTCTCCAGTCTCTGTAGCCTGCATAATTCAGGTTTTCACAGTACGCAAGAGCATCTTTCCATGTTTTGCCGGAAACAGAGTTCCCCTGCCACATAAGGTTTGTACTTGAATCAAAAACTATCCCGTCGCCGTTTTTAGTATCTGTAGTGTAGTATTCCGCACTGACTTTTCCGTATTCTTCTCCGCTGACACATGCAATATAGACTCCGTATGCATGCGAAGCAGATGAGCTGCGGAGTTCTCCTGTGTAAGTATCAAAAGTCCAGAACTCGTTCTCTTTTCCGAGAGCAGTAGCAGGAAGACTCGTCCAATAAGTGTAATGGTTTGCAAATTCCTTAAAATAGAAGTCTTCGGCAGCAGGAGAAGCTCTGTCGTGGTCTGCAACGCTGAAGAATTCCTTTGGTGTAGGACGTCTCCAGTCCGTTATACCGCCGTATTCAAGATCTTCGCACCTTGTTTCGATTGCTTCTTCACGCGCTTCCTCATTCAAAAGAAGCCATTTCAAGCCGGTGTTCTCGTCAATAACCTGAGTGTAGGAAGGAGGTGTCTGATCACCGCCAGTCGGCTCACCGCCTTCAACAGATTCTTCGGCAGCCGGCGCAACTTTCGTATATTTATGCGGAACACACGCTTTTCTGCCGGCATAATTACCGTTCTGGCCGTAGAAATCTTCACCAGGAGCCGGACAGTCGATAATCGATTCTCCATCAGCGCAGTGGAGCTGACCCGTGCAGAGAACTTTCGAGTAAACAGGCGGCTCGGCAGGCGTTATATCCTCGTCAACCGGTTCATCGTCATCCGTTTCTGCCGGCTCGTCATCATCCGTTTCTGCCGGCTCGTCATCGTCTGTTTCAACAACCGGCTCGTCGTCATCAGTTTCAGCGGGCTTATCATCATCGGTTTCGGCAGGTTCGCTGTCGCCGTCATCAACCGGTTCTTCTGTATCGTCGGTATCATCATTATCATTGGGTTCAACTGGTTTTCCCGTATCAAGCGTGATGAAAGTGTATGCTGTAAAGTGACCGGTCGTCATCATGATGGGATCACCAGCCGCACTCGTCATAATCGGATCACCCGCGGCATTTGTCATTATCGGGTCTCCGGCCGATGCAAGCATAATCGGGTCTCCCGCAGCACACAGCGAACTCGAATTTCCGTCTGCATCCATCATGATAGGATCTCCGGCCGCACTAAGCATAATCGGATCTCCCGCTGCAGTTGTCATAATCGGATCTCCTGCCGCATCTCTGCCCTGAAGAACCGCATAAGTACCGTGCTCACTGTAGCTCCATTCTCCTTTCGATTCACGGTAAACAGCTGCCGTTACGACCTGATTTTCAAACGGTTCTGTCGCAGCCATCCTGATGATGACAGGTTTTTTGAAGACTATGCCGCTCGGCTCGAATTCTACGACTTTACTTACAACTTTCTGACCTTCCGTGCCGACATAACCTTTGGCATCATAAATCGTCATCGTAATGGTCAAGTTCTCATCGAGAGCACCGCCGGGAACTTCGATCGAAACAGAGTCGTTGGAATTTTTGACCGTTCCCCCCTCTTCTGCGGAAATCTCCTGCGTTACCTGTTCTTCATACGCCGGTTTTTCCTCTTTTTTACTGTCTCCGCAGGAAACGACAGCAAAAATCAAAAGGAAAACGCAAGTCAGACTCAAAAAACGTTTCATAAGAACCTCCTATAAAAACCTAAATTTTAAATCTTACAAATCAGCAACGCAGCGGACATATCCGTAATTATATCTGCTCATCTGGCCGCGGGCAAAATCAAAGTAATAGTCGCCGGACGATTTAAGTATGAACATATCGCCTAATATCGAATAACCGTCAAACGAGTACCCTGAACATCTGCCGTTTGAAGACTGGTTTGTCACGAAATCATCCTTGTTCAGGCAGACACTTTTCCTGATAAGCAGGGCGACTTCCGATTTTTCAGGAACTCTCCAGTTATTTTTTCCGCCGTAATTCTCGGCGCTAAGGCTGTCGCAGTAAGCCTGCGAGTCACTTGCGTAATAAGTCGTATAGTCGGAAGCCTTGGACCAGAGAAGATCGTAAATTTCAAACGGGAAGTGTATTTCCGAAACATTCGCCGGATCGGAAGCACTTCTGACGCAACGGACTTTTTCGTCATCGTATTCAGAATCCCACGACTTTTGTGAAGCGGTCATAAAATCCAATCCCGAAAAATAACTTGTGGATTCATAAGTTAAGACTGTTGAAGTCCAAAGTGTGCTGAGTTCGCCTAAAGCCGAGTATTTTCCGGCAGTATCAGGCTTGCAATCGCCTTCCGGACAGTTTTTGACAAGAGTTTTGACTTCTTCCATCGTCGGAACTCTCCAGTTGTTCGAACCGCCTTCGACAAGATCCTGGCAGTATGCCGCAGCTTCATACCAGGACAAGTCGTAGGGCGAGCGTTCCGACCAGACAAGGCCGCTTGCGCTGTCGGTGTAAGGAAATTCCGGATTCGGAAGCGAATCGTCCTTTATACACCTTGAAACCGAATAATCATCAGAGCTGGTTGATGCCCGTTCTGAGAGCGAGCCGTTTGTCAGATCGACAGCCCATGCGTAGTAAACGCCGTCAGACTCATCTGAAATCGTTCCGGATAAAACATAATAGCCGTAATCGTAAAGAGAAGACTCAAAACCTCCATTTCCCTCTTCTTCCGTGCACTTTCCTTCGTATTCCTCGTCGAAACATCCGGCGCTGAAATAGCTGCATGCATCGGTTACAGGACACTCTCCGCCTGTTTTCAGCTTGTCGCTTGCAGTAAGGATCGTGCGGATCTCGTCTATTGTCGGGATCCTCCACTGCGATATACCGCCGGATTTCGATTCGCGGCACTGAACCGCCTTGTCTTTCCAACTGATCTCCGTCATGAAAAAATCGACCTGAGACCAGACATAATGGGTCGAAGCGTCCTCGCACGGAGCGGAGCGCGATTCATCACACAGCGGAATTCCCGTGTCGGGCTCTGTATCAGACCTGACGCAGCGGACAAAAGGTCCGTCTTCATCAGCATCGGAGGTACTGATTTCTCCGTCTTCCGTATTGATAGTTAAAGCGCCGTCGGGACCGCCGTAATAGTAGCCGAATGTCGAAGTCCAGAAATAATCGCCTTCGTCTCCAGGGAACATCGAAATCGGCTTCGTCGTTTTTTCATAGTCGACAAGGCTCAGAAGCTCGTTTTTGTTCGGAAGCCTCCAGTCGGTATATCCTGCATAGTTCAGGTTCGCGCAGTAAGCCAAAGCCTCCTTCCAATTCAGCTCAGCAGTATAATTTTTCTGCCATACGAGATTCGTTGCGGAATCCTTGACTATTTCGTCTCCATCCTGCGTAAGGACCGAGAAACTTCCTTCAACCGCTTTGCCGTATTCGTCGCCGCGGACACAGACAAAATAATGCGCGTAACTTGCATTGTCGTAAGAGAGCGTAGCGTTATCAGTTCCGAAAATCAAATATCTATCCTCATTTTCTGCAACCGGCGTCATTGTCCAGTAGCCGGACCCTTCAAGTTTGCTGAAATGGAAATATCTGAGAGCAGGAGACAATCTGTCGTGGTCGGCAATGCTCAGCCACTCTTTCGCGCTCGGAAGCCTCCAGTCTTCAAAACCGCCGTATTCAAGATTTTCGCAAGCCGTTTTTGCTCTTTCCCAGGTTGCACTCCCGTATACCAGTGCCCATCTGAGACCTGTGCTTTCGTCAACGACCTGAATGTAGGAAGGTGTCTGATCGCCGCCCGTCGGCTCACCGCCTTCAGGAGATTCTTCGTCAGCCGGCACAATTTTCGTATACTTATGCGGAACGCACGATTTTCTTCCGGCATAGCTGCCGTTCTGACCGTATAAATATTCACCCGGCGCCGGACAGTCGATAATCGAGCCGTTGCCGTCGCTGCAGTGGATCTGACCCGTACAGAGAACTTTCGAGTAAATACCAGGTTCGACCGGTGTCATGTCATCGTCAACAGGCTCAGGGACATCGGTATCGTCAATCGGTTCGTCATCATCTTCTTCAGCAACCGGCTCGTCGTCATCAGTTTCAGCAGGTTCGCTGTCGCCGTCATCGGTTTCAACAGGTTCGCTGTCACCGTCATCAACCGGTTCTTCTGTATCGTCGGTATCATCATTATCATTGGGTTCAACTGGTTTTCCCGTATCAAGCGTGATGAAAGTGTATGCCGTAAAGTGACCGGTTGTCATCATGATGGGATCACCAGCTGCACTCGTCATTATCGGATCACCTGCGGCATTTGTCATTATCGGGTCTCCGGCCGATGCAAGCATAATCGGATCTCCGGCAGCACAGAGCGAACTCGAATTTCCGTCTGCATCCATCATAATCGGATCTCCGGCCGCACTAAGCATAATCGGATCTCCTGCTGCAGTTGTCATAATCGGATCTCCTGCCGCGTCTCTGCCCTGGAGAACAGCATAAGTACCATGCTCACTGTAGCTCCATTCGCCTTTCGATTCGCGGTAAACTGCCGCCGTTACGACCTGATTTTCAAACGGTTCTGTCGCAGCCATCCTGATGATGACAGGTTTTTTGAAAACTGTGCCTGAAGGCTCAAATTCTACGACTTTACTTACAACTTTCTGGCCTTCCGTGCCGACATAATCTTGTGCATCATAGATCGTCATCGTGATGGTCAGGTTCTCATCGAGAGCACCGCCGGGAACTTCGATTGAAACAGATTCGTCGGAATTTTTTACCGTTCCGCCCTCTTCTGCCGAAATCTCCTGCGTTACCTGTTCTTCATATGCCGGTTTTTCCTCGTTTTTCTTTTTACCGCCGCAGGAAACAACAGCAAAAATCAGAAGAAAAACACAAATCAGACTTAAAAACCGTTTCATAAGAACCTCCTATAAAAACCTTACCTTTTTGTTCCCCTCGCCACCGAGAGGGGTTAGAGGTGAGGTCAAAAACGAGACGTGTCAGGTCACGTCTCTACAATCCCTCACATTCGTTCGTTTGTTCATTCCAATAGGAAACTTTATTGCACATAAAGCTGCAATCCTCCATCGGCGGAATCTCCGTGCTGTAGAAAGCCGTTGATGACGGATACCACTCCTGACCGGTCCATGTCTGAGAGATTATTCCCGAGCCGTTCCACTCCGCGTTATCAGGAAGCCCGTCGCATTCAATACCATCTCTGGTTGCAGCAATACACCGTCCCGACTCATAGCTTATTTGATAGTTTTCCTTGCATCTGTAAGAGCAGTCGGATTCACCGGATTCGTCGTAAACCGGCTGCGGCGTGCTCCAGATTTCACCGTTCCAGACCGGCGTGTAATAGCCGTTTCCTACCCATTCGGTATTAGTCGGTGAGTCCGGACATTCTTCAGGAGCTCTGGTGTCGGATTCGCACTCACCTCTATCATCAAGATAGTGGAAGCCTTCTGCGCAGTCGAAGCAGCAGTCACAGGTGTCGCCGCCGGCATACTGCGTTGTTACCTGGAATGTCATGCTGAAAATATACTGACCGTGCTGACCGTTGTCTGTCCATACCGAATTTTCAGGTTTAGCACTGCAATCGGTAACATTGTTTCCCGTAAGAGCACAGTACGGATCATCCGGATCAGTGTCGTTGAGCAGACGATCCTGAGGACATTCGCACTTTTCGAGATCTTCATTCCACTCGAAACCGTCAAGACATCTGAAGGAGCAGTCGGTATATTCTTCTTCACTGTAGGTCGGTTCAGCTACATACCAGTATCCTGTAGCATCGCCGTGATCGCCTTCATTTACCCAGTAACGATAATAAGTGTCATTTACCCATTCAGCATAATCAGGAAGCTCTCCTTCACATTCAGTGTACTCTCCGGAGTTAGAAACACAGTGACCGTTTTCAACATGGAACTCGTCGTCACATCCGATGCAACCTTCGAGGCAGAAGCCATATTCTGTGTTGTGTTCGCCGTCGTCACAGACTTCATCGCCGTTGAGTATGCCGTCACCGCAGACAGGCTCAGGATCGCACGTGGAAGTATTTGCGTTCCATTCGTATCCTTCGGAACATTTGAAGTGACACTCTTCGGTGCTTTCAGCTTCGTTGTAGGAACCGGTTTCAGTCGGAAGCCATGCTTCGCCAGACCATGTCTGTGTGATCGACCAAGCTGTGTTCCACTCTGCGTTCGGAGGAAGATTTGTGCAGTCAACACGTCTGGTTTGAGCAACACACGATCCGTCACTCCACTCGTAATTTTCCTTGCATTTGAAGAAGCATTCTTCAGTACTTGCCGTTTCGCTGTAAACTAAAGTTACTGACGGAAGCCATTCTTCACCTGACCATGTCTGGGTAATCGACGAAGCCGTGTTCCTCTCTGCATTTGCAGGAGGTTCCGGGCAGTTTTCCTGTCTGGTTGCAGCTACGCAAGCTTCAGTCTTGTCATTCCAATTATAGTTTTCACTGCATTTGAAACGGCACTCTTCAGTGCTTGCCGCTTCGTTGTAGACTGTATCTGTTGCCGGAAGCCATGCTTCACCGCTCCATGTCTGAGTGATCGCCGAAACTGTGTTCCACTCTGCATTTGCAGGAGGCTCGGAGCAATTTTCCCTTCTGGTCTGAGCTACGCAGGATGCCGAAGCATTGCTCCAGTCGTAATTTTCCTTACATTTGAAGCGGCATTCTTCTTCGCTTGCCTCTTCGTTGTAAACTAAAGTTGCCGACGGAAGCCATGCTTCACCGCTCCATGTCTGAGTGATTGACTCAGCCGTGTTCCTCTCTGCATTTGCAGGAGGTTCGGGGCAGTTTTCTTCTCTGGTTGCAGCTACGCAAATTTCATCACCGGCATTCCAATTATAATTTTCCTTGCATTTGAAGAAGCATTCTTCGGTGCTTGCCTCATCGCTGTAAACTGAAGTTGCCGACGGGAGCCATTCTTCACCGTTCCATGTCTGGGTGATTGACGTAGCCGTGTTCCTCTCTGCATTTGCAGGAGGTTCAGAGCAGTTAGCCTGTTGGGTTGCTGCTACGCAAGTCCCGCCATTAGCATTCCAATTATAGTTTTCATTGCATTTGAAACTGCAGTCCTCGGTTTCGCCGGGATTTGCGTTGTAGAAAGCAGCTGCCGAAGGAAGCCATGCCTCCCCGCTCCAAGTCTGAGTAATCTTTCCTGAATGGTTCCACTGTGCGTTGTCAGGAAGATCTTCACAATCAATATCTTCCTGAGTCGAAGCTACACAGGCATTGTTTTTCCATTCGTAATTTTCCTTGCATTTGAAGAAGCACTCGTCGGTGCTGTCATCGGCACTGTAAACTGAAATTGCAGACGGAAGCCATTCTTCACCCGACCATGTCTGAGTGATCGACGTAGCCGTGTTCCGCACTGCGTTTTCAGGAGGTTCGGAGCAGTTCGCCGGTCTGGTTGCAGCTACACAAGCTTCAGTATCATCATTCCAGTTATAGTTTTCCTTGCATTTGAAACGGCATTCCTTGGTGCTTGCCTCTTCATTGTAAACTCCGTCTGTTACCGGAAGCCATGTTTCGCCCGACCATGTCTGGGTTATTGACGCAGCCGTATTCCACTGAGCGTTGTCAGGAAGTCCTTCGCACTCGCTCTCCATCGTGTCAGGAACACATTCCGTGCCGTTCCATGTAGCGTGATCGAAACAGTTTACCGTGCAGTCGTCTGAACATCTGTTGCCCGTTCCGAAACCGTCACCGACTCCCGGAGCCGCCTTGTCGCAGGCTTCGCCGTGATCTTCGTCGACATTTCCGTCACCGCAGTAGGAAACATATCCATCGTCCGGCTGACAGGATGACGTGCAGACCGTGCAGCTTGTTTCGCCGTAAGCGCAGTCTGTTCTTCCGTTCTCCTCTCTTTTGTCGCAGAGTTCACCGTTACTTCCGTCGACAACCCCGTCGCCGCAGTAGGAAGTTGTACCCTGAACCGGCTGGCAGTTACTGCTGCAGAGCGTGCAGCTCTCATCGCCGTAATCGCAGTTTGTTCTGCCGTTTGCAGCAGCATCGTCGCAGACTTCGCCGTGATCTTCGTCGACAAGTCCGTCACCGCAGTAGGAAACATAACCCTCATCGGGCTGGCAGTTTGACGCGCAGACTGTGCAACTTGTTTCGCCGTAAGCACAGTCGGTATTTCCGTTATTTGCACCGTTGTCACATACTTCGCCGTTTGCGGTATCGATATTTCCGTCGCCGCAGTGGGGAGCCAGACCGTTGCAATCAGCGTTGCAGTAACTGTAAGTTCCGTTGAGTACGCCGTCGTCGCAGGTTTCGCCGTATTCTTCATCTACATAGTCATCGCCGCAGCGAGGAGCCAGACCGTTGCAATCAGCGTTGCAGTAACCGTATTTTCCGTTATTCGCACCGTCGTCGCAGTCCTCGACATCTTCATCAACGATTCCGTCGCCGCAGAAAGAGGTGCTTCCTTCAGCAATCTTGCAATCAGCCGTGCAGACAGTGCAGTTCTCATCGCCGTAAGCACAAGTAATGATGCCGTTGCTAAAGCCTTCATCACACTCTTCGCCGTTTGCGGTATCCTTTACTTCGTCGCCGCAGAAAGAAGTGGTTCCTTCAGCGATCTGGCAGTCATCAGTACAAACATGGCAGGATGTTTTACCGTAAACGCATTCTGTCTTGCCGTTTTCGGCACCATTGTCGCACTCCTCGTCAGGATCAACTTTGCC
The DNA here is from genome assembly GCA_002310995.1 of bacterium UBP6_UBA1177. Taxonomy (GTDB): domain Bacteria; phylum UBP6; class UBA1177; order UBA1177; family UBA1177; genus UBA1177. The sequence goes on from DBYV01000025.1 coordinate 12,674, forward strand.
GTTTCCGCATTCCGGAACGTATATATCTTCATCAGCATCGTCCACGTCATCGACATCATCTTTATCGTCAGCATCATCCGGCTCTTCAACAGGATGATCCTGATCAAGCACGATGAATGTATAAGCCGTAAAGTGACCTGTTGTCATCATGATCGGATCACCTGCAGCTGCTGTCATAATCGGGTCACCTGCTGCATTCGTCATGATAGGATCTCCTGCCGATGCAAGCATAATCGGGTCGCCTGCTGCAGCCATCATTATCGGGTCTCCCGCCGCCTGCTGCATAATCGGATCACCTGCTGCATTCAGCATGATCGGATCGCCCGCCGCACTCTGCATAATCGGGTCACCTGCCGCATCTTTGCCCATAAGGACTGCGTATTCGCCATGTTCACTATAGCTCCATTCACCCTCGGATTCTCTGTAAACAGCGGCTACGACATGACCTTTAAATGCTTCGGTAGCCTTCATTTTGATGATTACAGGTTTTTTGAATATCGTGCCGGAAGGCTCGAATTCGACAACCTGACTTACGACTTGTTCGCCTTCAGCCGTAGCATGGTGTGAAGATTCATAAACCGTAACCGTAATAGTCGTATCTCCTTCAAGAGCGCCGCTTGGAATATCGACGGCAACAGAATCATCCGAAGTCTTGACAGTAGCGCCTTCTTCGGAAGAAACCTGTTGTGTTACTTTCTCCTTTACGACATCCTTTTTTTTCTTGTCGCCGCAAGAAGCAGCAAGAAAAACCAAAAAAACAACCAAAACCAAAGTAAAAATGCGTTTCATAAAAAATCTCCCACAAAAAAAATTGCCGCATTATTATTTATATATAACAGAATTTTTCAAGAAAAAACATGAAACTCAGCCGCCGTTCCCTAGATTTCCTACTGTTGCGGCAGCAACAAAAGAGACGTTTCAGGCCACGTCTCTACATTTCTCCACCGGAAACACAGCGAACTCTGGCACCGACATACTCTGAAGCTGAATATTCTTGACCAAACATGAAATTGAAAAGCATATAGGGTTCATCCTGATTGTCAGGATTTTCATCTGAAGACCACAGAGACTCTACATCGCCGAAAAGAGTGTTTTTTCCTTTCGTATTCGGCGTATCGAACTCCTCGACCAGCATAAGTCTGCGAAGTTCATCAAGTGTCGGCACTCTCCAGCCGCTTTCAGCACCTTCCTCAGAAAGTCCGGAGCAGTATTCTGCCGCTGCGGAAAAAGTCATATAGTTATCTGAAACCTGAGACCATAAAATGTGTATATCTTCCTCAATATCCTGTGTGTACGGAAATTCGTAATCGGGCAGCGTTTCGTCAAGAACGCACCTTGCTATAACGCCATTAGCGGAGAAGAACTCGGAAAGTGCACCGTAATCAGTGTATATCGCCCACATGCCTTCCTCGCCGTCTCCCGAAACAAGAGTTCCGTAGTCACGCAGTTTTGATTCAAATGCAGCCTCGTTTTCTAGCGTACATGCCGCCTGGTCGTAACATGAACTTTCAATGCAGGCTGTCGTGACTCCGCAGGTTCCGCCCGTTTTCAGCTTGTCGTCTGCGACCAGAGTCCTGAGTTCGTCTATAGACGGGATTCTCCATTTGCGCTTGCCGTTTACAGTCAGTCTGCGGCATGATTCAGCTATTTCCTGCCATGTTGTGCCGTCTCCTGACTCCTCTACACCTGTATTTGAGGAAAGCATCATTTTGGGTGACCAGACTGTATTTCCGTTTTTGCACGGTGTGTAGCCGATTTTTTCGTCGCACTCTGGGATTCCGTCAGCCGGAGCAGCCGTAAGATCGCTTCTGACACAGCGGACTGAGAAACGCGTTCCGCTCAATCCTCTGACAGATCTTACCTGACCCTCTCCGCCTTCTTCATCAGACAAAACATAATCGACCCTTCCTTCATACATTGAAACCGCCCACGGCTGGACTTCAGCGCCGTAGCCGGTTGAAATTCTGGGTGTCGAAGAAACAAAAACATTGGCCGTCATGCCCGGGAAAGATGAAAGAATTACCCTCTCTGTATCCGGAGAATCTCCGTCATCCGAAGTCTCCCCGTCATCAGACTCTTCCGGATCTTCGCCCGTCGGATCTTCACTTTCGGGCTCCGGACTTGGCATCCTTGAATAGTCGAGAAGCGTTGCCAGCTCGTTTCTGTTCGGAAGTCTCCAGTCCGAATATCCCGCATATTCAAGGTTTTCGCAGTATTCAAGTGCTTCTTTCCAGGTTTTTCCCGAAACGAAACTCTTCTGCCACAACAGCTTTGTCGAAGAATCGCGGATTGCCTCTTCACCGTTTACAGTTTCGGAAGTATAGTTTCCTGCTTGTCCGTATTCATCTCCGCTTACACACATAACAGCGTTTTCAGAACCCTGATCTGTGGTCATAAGGCTTCCGTCATTGTAGAAATAGAGACTTTCCTCGGAAGTCCAGAACGACGAACTTCCCCCTTCTTCAGAAGATTGCGCAAGCTCCTTGAAATAAAGCTTTCTTAAGGCGACATCCGTACCGTCACTGTCAACAATCGAGAGAAACTCTTTCGGAGTCGGAAGTCTCCACGTTTTACCGTCGTAAGTAAGACCGCTGCACAAATCCGACATTGCAGCAAAACTGCCTCTTGCACCGGTATAAAGCCAGATAAGACCGGTGACATTGTCCTTTATCTCCTGATAAATCTCTTCATCTGCATTGGCCGCAGCTTTCGGAAGTCTTTCAAAACTCTGCGGAACGCACGATTTTCTGCTTATATAGTTCGCATCCTGACCGTAAAATTCATCGTTTACGCCGGGACATTCAAAAGTTGCACCAGCTGTGTAAGCTAAATTATCATCGTCAGACACTTCAACATTAATATTGGAAGCATTTACGCAAGTTCTCGAACCTGTGCATACAACTTCGGAATAAACAGGTTCCGGCTCCGGAATGGTATCTTCGTCAGTTTCCGGCGTGTCAGTGTCGTCAGCCGGCTCATCGTCATCCGTTTCCGCAACAGGTTCGTCATCGTCTGTTTCAGCCGGTTCACTGTCACCGTCATCAACAGGGTCTTCATCATCAGTATCGTCCGAATCGTCGGAAGGTTTCTGTTCTTTCGGGTCGAGGATAATAAAAGTATATTCCGTGAAGTGTCCTGTCGTCATCATTATAGGATCTCCGGCAGCTGCATTCATAATCGGGTCACCTGCCGCAGCTCCCATTATCGGGTCACCAGCAGAAGCAAGCATAATCGGGTCGCCAGCCGCACTGGTCATTATAGGATCACCAGCTGCTGTAAGTGCTCCGTCAGAATTTACACCCAGCATTATCGGATCGCCTGCCGAACTTACTCCCATCATTATCGGGTCGCCGGCCTCGTCCCTGCCGAGAACCGCACGCTCGCCGTTTTCGCTGTAGCTCCACTTTCCTTCTGCTTCGTTGTAAACTGCCGCAGCAACAATTTTATTTTCAAAACCCTCTTCAACAGGCATCTTAATGACAATGGGTTTTTTGAATATCGTGCCGTTCGGCTCGAAGTTGACTACCTTGCTGACGATTTTGCCTTTCTCATCCGAATATTCAGACGCGTCATAAATCGTCATCGTGATTGTTGTGTTGTCATCAAGAGCGCCGCCAGGAATCTCGACCGAAGTCTTTCCGTCGGAACTTTTAACCGTTCCTCCCTCTTCAGCAGAAATTTCTTTCGAGACCTGCTCTTCAAACTCAAGAGTTTTCTCTTCTTTTTTCTTCTTGTTGCACGAAACAACAGCGAAAATCAAAAGAAAAACACAAATCAGACTAAAAACACGTTTCATACGTTCCTCCAAAGTTAAATTAACACACAGTTCTTATTATTTATACATACAGACAGAATTTTTTCAAGAAAATTTGATGATACGAGAACATAAAAATTGCATTTTCCTCACCCTTGGTTATTCTTGCGGGCAATTTTGCCGGAGGCTGAAATGAACCAGTGGTATCAGATAGCGTTGCCGAAAGATTCTTCGACAGACAAATTTCTTGAAATCGAAGGTTTTTTGGGAAGCGAAGAAAAAGAAAACATGACTATCCTTTATTTCGAAAAAAATGAAAAAGTTAGAGAACAATTAAAAGAATACAACATATCAATCATTTCCGACGGAGACTGGAAAGAGACATGGCGCGAATACTTCGTTCCGCTAAAAATAGGTTCCCTCACCGTTGTTCCACCGTGGAAAAAGGATGAAGGTGATATTATCATAAACCCTGCCCGCGGTTTCGGAACAGGTCATCACGAAACGACGAGACTCGCCTTGGGCTTCGTAGAAAAAGTTCTTCAAAAAGACAACACTATAAACACTATATTTGATGCAGGCACAGGTTCAGGAATACTTGCTATCGCCGCCGTCAGACTTAAAAACACCATCCGCGCCACAGCAGTCGACAACGATGCCGATGCCATAGAGAACGCGGCTGAAAACCTGATTTTAAATAATGTTCAGGATTCAATAACTTTAAGCAGCGAACCGATATTCAAATTCGAAGGCAAATATGACCTCGTGATTGCCAATATTATCTCATCGGTTCTCTATTTTCTTTCGGACGATCTCAAGCGCCTTACCTCGAAATGGCTTGTGCTTTCGGGCGTTCTCGAAAGCGAATCGCCAGTTTTTATGAAGCGTATGGGACTTGATGAAGGATTCGAACTTATTGAAAAAACCGATGAAAACGAATGGTCAGGATATCTTTTAAAAAGGAGGGATAAATGAAAGAATTCTTAAAGAATCTCAATGATGCTTTCAAAGCTATTACAAAATTCCAGTTCATGCGCTTCTGCGTCACAGGAAGCCTCGGTGTAGTCACCGATATGATCATATCCTACATCGTTCTGCTGATTTTGAAGAGCAGTTTAACCATCAATCTCGACAGCAGCACAAACGGACTTACCGACAAAATACTTCTCTGCATTCCACCGGTTTTAGGTTTTGTCGCGGCTGTAATCCAAAACTATCTAATTAACCATTGCTGGACATTCAGCAGAGAGACTGAAAATCACAGAGTCTCTTTCAAACTTTTCGGAAAATTCTTCGGCGTGGCTCTTTTCGCCCTTATACCGAGACTCATTGTCTATGTCATACTCATCAACAACGTTTTGAACCCGAACAGCTTCTTCAACCTTGCGAACTTCGGCGGCATCCTGGCAGGAATGTTCTTCAACTTTTTCGGAAGCAAATTTTTTGTTTTCAGATTTAAAGAAGCAGTTGAACAACAGGTAAAAAAACAGATTGAAACAGTCGAAACCATCGTCAATTCCAAAGAAGAGAATTAATGGTCAGATTTTTTAAATATTCGGCGGCTGGCAACGATTTCATCATCATCTCCGAGAAAGATTTAGGCTCGTTTGAACTGACGAAGGAGAATATTGTCAGGCTCTGCGACAGGAGATTCGGCATCGGAGCCGACGGAATCCTGCTCCACTCAAAACCTGAAACCGCTGAAGCACACGCAAAAATGACGATTTTCAATAGCGACGGCTCTGTAGCCGAAATGTGCGGAAACGGAATCCGCTGCTTCGCGCTTTATCTCATCACTGACTGCGGCTTAACATACGATCCGCTTAAAATCGAAACAGGAAACGGACTTCTGGAAGCGAGCTATGAAAAAGCCGGAGACACCTACAAAATCAGCGCTATGATCGGAAAGGCGCGCATCACCGACAAAACGAAAAAAATGAATTTCGGCGGCTGCGAATTCTTAAGAACTGGCATTTCGACAGGCAATCCGCACTTGGTATATATCTCTGAAAACGCTACTGACATTGATGTCGAGGAGCTCTGGAAACTGCGCGAACTCGGATACGAAACAAATGTAGAGCTTGTTCAGAATATCGATCTCGTTAAAAACTGCGCCAAAGTTGATGTTTTTGAGCGCGGTGCTGGACGTACAATGGCCTGCGGAACGGGCGGAGCAGCTGTTGCAAACACTCTGCTAGCTATCGGAAAAATCAATAAGAATCAGACATTTACAGTAAAATATCCGGGTGGCGACATCGACTACACGATAAACGACAAAGGTGAAACCATAATATCCGGTATCCCTCTTAAAATTTTTACAGGCGAATTTAAAGGATAGCAATTGACAACGAAGGAACAGTTTAAAGACAAGCCTCTTAAAGCCTGCATCAGTCACTTGGAAGAGATTGCCGAAACAGGCCAGGACAATACTGATGCTTTTGCCGACCTCCATTCGATAATAAAAAACCTTATCAAATCAAACCGGCTTTTCGATATTTCATCTCTTTATGTTTTTTTGAAAAACGCTGCCGCCAACAGCAGCAAAGTCGGAATGTTTTTCGAACCCGCAAGAAACATGTTGAAAGAGAATATCAAGAATTTATTCACAAAATCAATAACTTACAATAACACCGAACTTAGAGAAATGTTTTCAGACATACTAGGAAACGACACCGGACTTCTTATTGATCTCGTAAGTTTCATATTTAACAAATATAAGCTTTTCGGCTTTACTTTTTCAGAAAACATAAACAGACAGCTTGTCCAGATTGCATCCCAGGATCTTTACAGTTTTATAGATCACGCTGACATCGGCTTCCTTGCATTTTATCTCTCCTCTCTGCCCAAACTTGATTTTGTTCCGAAAGAACACATCGAACAATTGACAAGCATGATTCTCTACAAGATCGATTCCCAAAAACAAACCGCGAAGCTCCTTGTCGCCATGGAAGAATATCCTTCCGCCGACATTCTGCTTCTTTTCATACTCTCTCAACGCGAAAACGATCGCCTGAGGGCTCTACAGATACTTAAAGACAAACTGGCACAGGAACGTTCATACGAATTGCGATCATCTTTTGAAGACAAAGCACCTTATTTTATAAGAACAGCTATAACAGGCGGATTATTCTACGATTTTCACAATATTCCGCTTGCTCACAAAGAACTTTTTGCCGAGGTTCTGAAATATGCCGGCATAAAAGTCATCAAAGGAACGGTAATTCCGCTGCTTCGTACAGGAAATCCCAACGGTGACATAAGAATCACCGAGTCTAAACTTGCATTTGTCCCTGTCTTCAAAGATTTGATTCCCGCTTTTTCCGACCTTGTTCCGGAACTAACGAAAATATTAAGAGATGAAAAAATAGAACTGGAAGTTAAAGAAGAAATACGCAAGGTGCTGATAGAATCAAAATGAGTGAAACAAACAGGAAAAACATAGCGATTTTCGGAGGAAAATTTGATCCGCCGCATCTGGGGCATCAGCTCAGCATCTTTCTCGCCCTTGAAAAATACGGTTTCAATGAAGTGTGGATAATTCCAAGTTTTTTCCACCCTTTCGGCTTTCATCCGAGCGACTTTGACAAACGTCTTGAGATGTGCCGTATCATGGCCAGACCTTTCGGAAACAGAGCAAAAGTACTCGACACAGAAAAAAATCTCGGGCTTGAAGTCGTTTACACTGTCGATTTAATCAAATATCTAAAAGAGAACTTTTCTGGAAACGATTTTTCACTTCTTATCGGCTCTGACAATTGGGATGTGCGGCAAAAATGGAAGGATTTCGATAAAATCGAAGAAATGTGCAGCAAAATAATAGTTATCGGACGTGGTGAAAACGAAGAAGGAAGTTTTTATCTTCCTGATATTTCAAGCACAATGATAAAAAGCATGATCCAAGAAGGAAAAAATCCCGAAATTCTTCTTCCCGCAGGAATTGCAGAATATATAAAGCAGAACAGTCTCTACGCCTGAGACTTTCCTTTCGGAAAAACAAGAGGTCTGCCACCTTCAGGTGCGTCCAAAGTAATAAATTCACTGTCAAAGAGATTTTTCAAAGCACTACTTTCAACAAGTTCTTTCGGTTTTCCGTCAAAAACGAGTTTACCCTCTTTCAAAGCAAGAATTCTGTCGGAAAAAACAAGAGCTTCATTAATTTCGTGCGTTACGGTTATCACAAGTTTTCCGCTTGCAGCGATTTTTCTGATGATTTCGGAAATACCGATTCTTTGAACAGGATCGAGATAGGTCAGAGGCTCGTCAAGAAGCAGAATATCACTTTCCTGAGCAATCGCTCCCGCAAGAAGAACGCGCTGTCTTTCGCCTCCGCTCAATGTTCCGATTTTTCTCGTTATGAATTTTTTCGTATCTGTTAGTTCAAGTGCATATTCTATAGCTGCTCTGTCTTCAGAAGAGAGCTTTTCCCACGGTTTACGGTAAGGATAGCGCGAAAGCTCAAGAAAGTGAGACACTTCAAAATCACCCGTAATCTCCGCTCCCTGCGGCACGAACGAAATGAGTTTTGCCCGCTCCTTCTCGCTCATCGAATCAACTTCGGCACCGTTTGCAAGAACACTTCCCGAATGTTTCAAGAGAGAAGAAACAGCACGCAGAAGAGTCGTCTTCCCAGCACCGTTTGTCCCTATCAGCGAAATATTTTCCGACTTTCCGGCAGAAAAAGAGATATCGTGAATGATTTCCTTTCCAGAAATCGCAACCGAAAGATTTTTAATTTCCAACATTCAGAAACCCTACCCGTAGAGACGTCATATTATGGCGTCTCATCTAAACCATGACATTCCACAAAGACGTCATAATATGGCGTCTCTACAAATGATAATGAGAAAAACTGTGATTGGAAAAAAAAACTGACTAAACAGCTTTCTGAACTTTGCCGGAACGAAGGCAACGAGAGCATACAGTAACCGTTTTTACGGTTCCGTTCTCAACGATTTTAACCTTCTGGATATTGGGATTCTGGATTTTCTGGGTTCTGTTGTTCGAGTGGCTTACATTGTGGCCGAACATCGGTCCTTTGCCGCATATTTCACATTTGCGTGACATGATTTTCTCCATAAAATTAAATAACAACAAAAAAAACGCGGTTATTATAGACATTTTTATGCAAAAAGCAATTTTTTTAAGCAAAAAAACTAAAAATATTGAATTTTTCCAGATTAAAACAGACCTTCTTCACCCTGAGTGGGATCTGCCACATCTTTGTCTTCGACATTCGTAGTCGGTTCACTTCCCGAATGGAAATACATTCTGACACCATCTTTATCTGAGACAAGACCGGTCTTGGGATCGATGTTTCTTCCGACAACATTCGGAGGAATTTCGTAGTCAGACGGCGGGAAGTTCTTGAGATACCTTTCCATGAAGTCTCGCCATATCGGAAGAGCGGTTTTCGAACCTGTCTCAACCTTTCCGAGCGGACGGCCATGCTGATCGTTGCCGACCCAGACACCTGCAACGAAATTGGGTGAATAACCGATGAACCATGCATCGAAATAGTCGTTTGTCGTTCCTGTTTTTCCTGCAACATGGCGGTTACAGATGCCCTCTTCGCCCTCTTCTCCGCCTTCGAGATTACTCTTTTTGCACTTATAATGATTGAAACCTCTAACACTTGCTGCTGTTCCGCGATTTACGACATCTTCGAGAATTTTATTTGTTATATAGGCTGTCTGAGGAGTAAGCACCTGATTTTCTTTCCTTTTTGCGAAATGCAACATTCTCTCGACCTTTGACGGAGCAGAAATGTAAGGATCATAAAAAACAGTGTTGTCTTCAAGAACCTTTCCGTTTTTGTCATAGATTTTTCTGATGTATGTTGTGTGCGGAGCCTTTCCCATGTTCGGGAAATGACCATAAGCATCGGTAAGTTCGTCTATAGTCAGGCAGCTTGAACCTAACATACTGCCGAACTCAGGCTTTATTTCACTCTTTATACCAAGCGCCTTAGCGCCGTCGATAGCTTCACGAAGCCCCAGTTTCTGCAATACTCTGATTGCCGGAGTATTCATCGAATGGATAAGAGCCTCCCAAACAGTGACTTCTCCTTTAAATGTGTTCTCGAAATTCGCCGGTTTGAAATTAGTATCAGTGACTGTGACAGGTGCATCAAGCACCATTGTAGCAGGAGTAAGAATAGGATGTCTTCCTCCGCGTTTTTCAAGAGCGAGAGAATAAAAAATCGGTTTAATTGAGCTTCCCGGCTGCCTGCATGCCTGCGTGGTTCTGTCGAATTCGCTTATCTCAAAATCGTAACCGCCAAGAAGCGCTTTGACATAGCCTGAATAAGGGTCTTTTACGATTATTGCAGCCTGAGACGATGGAATCTGTTCGAGAACAAAATAAAAGTCTTTTCCCAATTCTTTCGAATAGTTGCGAAAATCGTACTGATCACGTGTTCCCGCTTTGTCTGTAGCTCTGACAAGAATGACATCACCCGGTTTGAAAACCTCTTTTACCGATTTTACAACCGAGTATGAGCCTGTCGGACTCCATGGACGCGCCCATCCCAAATCTTCGAGATATATATTGCGTTTTACTTCACCTACCTGGACAAGAGCACTTTTTTCGGCAGTTTCCAGAACTACACCCTGATAGTATATGCCGCTTCTGATTGTATCTTCGGTAATCTTGCCGAAATACTTCTCGTGCCTTTTGAGATAAGTGTCAAGATCTTTTTTGAGGTTTATCGAATAGAGCGGATTTGTCACTTCGCCGCCGAATTTATCACCTTTCTGATAGCTGTCTTCTTCGCCTCTCGCATATCCCTGACGCTTTGAAAGTTCTCTTATGCCATAGAAAATCGCCTCGTGGGCAAACTGCGTCGCACGCATATCGACAGTTGTCTGGACAGTCATGCCCTCTTTGTAAAGTTTGTCGAAACCGTACTTGTCAAGCAGATATCTGCGCACTTTCTCGCTGAAATAGGGTGCTTTGTCGAGGAAAAGCTCCTTCTGTACATTTGTTTTTATCGGTTTAGACAGCGCTGCGTCATATTCGGATTTTGTTATATATTTGTCTTCAAACATTCTCTTCAGAACATAGTTTCTACGGCGCAGGGCCTTGTCCGGATTGAGTATCGGGGAAGCCGCCGAAGGAAATTTCGGAAGACCTGCAAGAATTGCCATTTCGTCGATATCAAGTTCCCAGACATGCTTGCTGAAGTATTTGCGTGAAGCTGCTTCAACACCGTAAGCACCGCTGCCAAGATAAACTTCGTTCAGGTAAAGATATAGAATTTCTTCTTTGGAAAGATGCTTTTCGAGTTCCATTGCAAGAATCATATCCTTTATTTTACGACTGAAAGTCCTCTCTGTACCGACAAAGGATTTGGAAAGCTGCTGGGTTATAGTACTTCCGCCCTGCTTAATACCGGTAGTCAAGTATTTGAATGCCGCACGGACAATGCCGAGAGGGTCAATACCGTGATGTGTGTAGAACGAAGAATCCTCACCTGCCACGAAAGCCAGACGTAGTTTTTCAGGAATCTTATCGTAAGGAATGATTATCCTGCGGTTCTCGTGGTAGAACTCTGCAATGAGCTCGCCGTCGTAGGAATAAACTTTCGTGCCAGCATCAGGTTTGTAATCGCTTACTGTATTTATTGCGGGAATCTCTGCTTTGAATTTGAAATAGACTGCAATACCGGCAACAAGAACTGCAACAAAAATAGCGGCAGCCGATATAAGCACAATATTTCTTATTTTCCGGAATTTAGCTGATTTAAAATCGAATTTTTTCTTTTTCGGCATTTATCCTCCAAAGACTAATCATTTTTTATTGCTTCAAAAATCTTTTCCAGTCTTATCTCGCGATCGACCGAATCATCGTAAACAAATTTTATTTCGGGAACGACTTTGAGTCTGCTCAGGTGAGAAGCGAGTTTAAAACGGATGTTCTTGAGGTTCGTGTCAAGATACTCCTGGATTTTTTCGACATTTTCAGGTTTGAAAGTCGAATAGTAAATTTTTGCTGATCTCAAATCGGGCAGAACAGAAACATGCGTTATCGTGATCATGTCTGCCGGTGTGCCGCCGAAATCACTGTAAACCATCGTGCTGATGAACCTTTTTATCGTTTCGGCAACCCTGCCCTGCCTTATAGCGCCTGCCATTAAAGAACCTCGTCTCTAAACTCTTTGTCAACATAACATTCAATTATATCGCCGACTTTGATATCGTTGTAGCTGTCTATCGTCGCACCGCACTCGTAGCCGCTCTTGACCTCTTTGACATCATCTTTAAAACGTTTGAGCGTGCCGAGTTTACCGCTGTAGATAACGACATTATCACGGACGAGCTTAATTTTGGAAGTTCTGACAACTCTTCCTTCTGTAACCATGCAGCCTGCGATCGTACCGACTTTCCCGACTTTGAAAATCTCGCGGACTTCAAGTTTACCGATGAATTCCTCTTTGATAATTGGTGCAAGCATACCTGACATAGCCGCTTTGATCGCATCGATAAGCTCATAAATAATCGAGAAAATCTGGATATTAACCCCTTCAGCCGCGGCAAGCTGCTTTGCCTTGTTGTCAACACGGACATTGAAACCGATGATCATGCCGTGAGACGCGCTTGCAAGCAGAACGTCGTTTTCGTTGATGCCGCCGACACCGGAATGGATTACTTTTATTCTCATCTTTTTGTGCTCAATCTTGTTGAGAGAAGCAATAATAGCCTCTACTGAGCCGTCTACATCGCCTTTCACAATTACATTGAGATCTTTGACCTCTTCTTGTTCCTGAGCAAAGAAATCTTCGATAGAAGGAGTTGCCTTCTCAACATTCTTTTTCTCACGCTGCTTATTGATTCTGAGTTCAACCAAGCCTTTGGCGTTCTTTTCATCCTTGAAGACATAGAGTTTTTCGCCAGCAGGCGGAACAAGGTCAAGACCTGTAATTTCAACTGCCATTGAAGGAGTCGCCTCTTTGACACGCTTTCCAGTCCAGTCCATCATGCTTCTGACATAACCAATTGATGTGCCAGTAACAACAAGATCGCCGATTTTCAAAGTTCCGTCCTTAACAAGAACTGTCGCAACGGGACCTTTTCCAGGATCCATTCTCGATTCGATGACAATACCTTCAGCAGGTTTGGTCGGATCGGCCTTAAGATCCATCATTTCGACCTGAAGAAGAACAGCTTCAAGAAGACCTTCAATATTGATTCTCTGTTTTGCCGAAATTTCGACAAAAAGGTTTTCGCCGCCCAACTCTTCCGCAACGATTTCGTATTTCAGAAGCTCGTTTTTGACTTTAGCCGGATTAGCCGTCGGTTTGTCTATCTTGTTGATTGCAACAATTATCGGAACATTCGCAGCCTTTGCGTGGTTAATTGCCTCGACAGTCTGTGGCATTACACCGTCGTCAGCTGCAACTATAAGAATAACAACGTCCGTCGCCTGTGCACCACGGCTTCTCATTGCCGTAAATGCTTCGTGTCCCGGAGTATCAAGGAAAGTAATTTTCCCGCCTTCGATTTCAACCGAGTAAGCACCGATATGCTGCGTGATACCACCGGCTTCACGGTCAACGACATTCGTATGTCTGATTGCATCGAGAAGTTTTGTTTTGCCGTGATCAACGTGTCCCATGACGGTAACTACAGGAGGACGCGGAACCATATTTTCGGGTTTGCTTTCAGTAACTTCGATAAACGATTCCTCGCTGAGAGCGACGTTTTCAGCGGTAAAGCCGAATTCTTCCGCCAGAAGTTGAGCCATATCATAAGGGATTTTATCGTTGATTCCGAACATTTCTCCCATGCTCATAAGCTTTGAAAGGAGCTGCGCTGCCTTTACACCCATTCTTCTTGCAAGTTCGGCAACCTGAACAAAATCTTCGAGTTTAAGTATCTTTTTTATTGCCTTAGTCGGATTCGGAGCAGGAGCAGGCTGCTGTTTCGCCTTTTTCTTGTCTTTCTTTTTCTTTCTTATCTCTGAGAAACCACCGCCGTAGCCTCCTCCCTGATCATCGCCCATAAACTGCGAAATATCGACACCTCTGAGTTTGCCTTTGACCACCAGAGTAGCACTGTCGTCTCCGCCGCGGCTCACATTTTTCTTTTTACCGCCGTGACGCTGCTGCATATTGCTGTTCTGCACAACAGGAGTATCAGATTCTGGAATAACAACTTTTCTTTTTTTATTTTTATTTCTGAAATCACCTGAATAATCATCGTCATCATCATCTTTATCTTCGTCGTCTTCATCCTCTTTTCTGCGCTGAGGCCTTCTTTCTTCTTCTGAAGGCTCTTCATCTTCCTCGTGCTCAGCTGCAGCAATTTTTCTGATCTCGTCTTCAACACTGACAATCTTTTCTTCAGGAATTTCCTGCTTTTCTTCAGACTGTTCTTCTGCTGGAACTTCAGCCGGAGCCTCTTCAACCGGACTTACGGAAGGTTCGGGGGTCGGTTCTTCCGCAGGAGTTACAGGCACTTCCTCCACTTTTTCTTCGGGAACTTCTTCTGCCGGCTTTTCCGGTTGATTTGCCTCTTCCGGCTGCTCAGCAGGACGCTCGTCAGACGGGATAAAACTTCTTTCCCTGTTTCCGTTTCCTCTGCGGAGTATCGCTTTGGGCCTTGCAGGTTCATCTTCTTCTTTTTTGACGGCAGGAAAATGTTCGCGAATCTTATCCTCAAGAAATCCGTCGATTTTGTTTGCAGCCTTATAACTGCCCAATCCCTCAGCATCGAGATAAGCAACAATTGCCTTGCTTTCTATACCAAGTTCTTTTGCCAATTCTCTGATAAGCATTAAATATCCCCCGAAGTGAAATTATTCAGTAAATTCATATAAAACATAAGTTTTTCCGACTGTTTTGAAGGTTTCAGCGCAAATACAGAAACGCCTCTGCCGTCGAATTTTGTCCCTATTGTGTCTTTTGAAAGTATTGTCTTTAATCCTTTCAATCCTGTTTTTCTTTCAAGTTCCCTGACGGTTCTTTCCGCTGCATCGGAAGCAAAAACAAGAGAGGTAAAAACCGTTCCCTTCTCCGCTTCTTCGGCAATCAGATTCTGTCCTTTGAACAGGACTCCGCTTTTCCGGCATATTGTCAGATAGTAACCAAACGACTTTTCTGCCTGTGTGCGAATAAAATCAAGGATTTTTTCTTTAGGAACAGCGAATGAATCACAGTTTTCGAAAGAACTAAAAACTTTTTTTGTTCCGTATATTCCCGAAATACACTTTTTGTCAAAATGGGTGTAAACCGAGCGCCCATCCAGCTTTTGAGTCCAGTCAGGAACAAGAGCACCACCTGCTGAAACCCATCTCAAAAAGTCTTCTTTACTACCTCTGCCACCGCAGAAAACACAACTCCTTTCGGTCATGCTACTCCTTTTCTTCGCCGCCTTCTTCAAGTTTAGAGAAGTCGAATATTGAATCCGGCGTTACTCTTCCGACTTTGTCGCGTTTTTTGCCGTTGAGCTCGTCAATGTGGATCTGGAGGCTGTAACGGATCTGTCTTGCCCTTCTTATGCTGAGTTCGGCGTTCTTAGCGAAAGATTCGGTATCAGGCTCGCTCTGGATGTCTGCAAGAGTGAGATAGCCTCTTTCTGCAAGGAACTGACCGAGTTCTTCATTGATGCATTTAAGAGTCGTAGTAGGAACGTCGAGTTTCTTTTCAAGCTCATCGTCAATGTTGATGACGCCCATGCCTTTTTCAAGCATTGTATTAGCCTGATCGATAATAGATTCCGCCTTTTCAACCGAAATGTCGGGAAGTTCGGCAAGGACTTCCGGAGCAACTGTTGTAAGGTCTTCAAGAGTCGTGTAACCGAGTTTGATGAGCGAATCAGCGATACTTTCGTCGATACCGTCGATGAAAAGAAGTCTTCTCTTAGCTTCTTCGAGCATCATCTGCATCTGGCTTTCGCTCTGGATATCAATACTCCATCCGGTAAGCTGACTTGCAAGACGAACATTCTCACCGCCGCGGCCGATAGCGACCGAAAGCTGGTCGTCGGGAACTATTACATCCATGCTGTGCTCTTCTTCGTCAATGATTATTTGAGAAACTTCGACCGGAGAAAGAGTGTTGCAGATATATTTTACAGAATCTTCGTCCCACGGAATAATGTCTATCTTTTCACCGCTGAGTTCATGAACGACATTCTGGATTCTCGAGCCTTTCATGCCGACGCATGCACCGACCGGATCGACATCGTGGTCAATAGATCTTACGCTGATTTTCGAACGGTGGCCAGGATCACGCGCAACGCCTTCGATTTTAACAATTTTCTCAGCAATTTCAGGAACTTCAAGTTCAAAAAGTTTGATAAGGAACATCGTGTTTACACGGCTGAGAAGAATGTTGCAGCTTTGACCAGAAGCGGGTTTTTTAACTTCAAGAATAAAAGCCTTGATTCTGTCGCCGGTTTTGAATCTGTCCGACGGAATCTGCTGCGTGTAGGGAAGATATGCTTCAGTCTTGCCGATATCGACGATGATACCGGTCTTTTCGAAACGTCTGACTGTTCCCGTGATGATTTCGGACTGTCTGTTCTTGAACTCGTCGTAAATTATATCGCCTTCAAGTGTTTTTATTTTCTGAAGAATGACCTGTTTAGCCACCTGCGCCGCGATTCTGCCGAGTTCATCGGCCTCCATTTTAATGCCGAGCGTATCACCTATTGTAGCTTCAGGATCTATTCTGCGCGCTTCTTCAAGCGAAATATCAAGCAGAGGATCTTCTACCCTGTCGGTGACAACTCTGAAATAGTAAGCCTCAAGGGTTCCAGTCGCATCGTCGTACATGATATCGATATCGGCTTCCATTCCGAGTTTCTTCTGAACAGCACGGTAAAGAGCCTCCTTTACGATGTCGATAATAAGTTCCCTTTTGATACCTTTCATTTTGACCAGTTGGTCGATCAATTCTTTCAAATTAAAATCCATTACTTTTCTCCATTCCAAACTTCATTTATTTTTCTGACAAATCCTTTTGCTATTTTCAGTTCGGTCCCGTCTTCGGCGCGGACTACAAATTCTTCTTTTTCGTCATCGACAGAAACAAGTTCACCCGTAAAGCGTTTTCTCCCCTCAACGAGCTCCGAAAGTTTTATTTTCAGCGTTTTGCCTATTTCTGCATGAAGATCGTCCCACCTTCTGACCGGTCGGTCGAGTCCAGGAGAACTGACTTCAAGGTAGTAGCGGAAAGGGAAAGGATCTTCCGCATCGAGAAAATCGCTTACAATCGGACTAAATCTTCCGCACTCGTCAAGCGAAATGCGCGTTTCAGGCGAAAGAGTATCCAAATATACCCTGAAAACACCGTTCTGACCCGTCGGCAGATCAAGCTCAACTATCTTGAACCCCATCTTGTTTGCCAACGGCTCCAATTTACAAAAAATATCTTTAGCTCTGCCACTCCACATCCAACAACCTCACTCATTGATTTAAACCTGCGAAAACGCATGCAGAGAAATGAGACAAAAGAACCTCACGCCGCTATTTACCATCAAAAAGATAAAAATCAAAAAATTTTTAACAAAAAAGCAAATTCCTTCAAAAAAACTGCTTGTTAATTTTTGAATCGGGGGAAAAGCCAAAGGTTGAAAAAAATGAATTAAAAAAATTTTGAACAAAATCAAAGAATCTAAAACTTGTTTTCTGTTTGTTTATGTGATACAAGAAAACGCTTTAATCGTGATTAGCGGAGTAAAATATGGTAAAAACTGCAATAAATCGCAAAAAAGCAGCAACGGAATTCGCTGAAAAATGGTGCGGCAAAGGCTATGAAAAAGGCGAAAGCCAACTTTTCTGGATTGAATTGCTTTTGAATGTGTTCGGTGTCAAAAACATTAGCGATTTCATAATTTTTGAAGACAAAGTCCATCTCGACCATACGAGTTTTATTGATGCCTATATTCCATCAACCCACGTTATGATCGAGCAGAAAAGTTGCGGCAAAGATTTACTCAAACCGATAAAACAGAGCGACGGCAGTATGCTCACGCCGTTCCAGCAGGCAAAAAGATATGTAACGGAACTTCCGCTTTCGCAGCATCCGCGCTGGATAATCACCTGCAACTTTCAGGAGTTTCTGATTTACGACATGGAAAAGCCGCAGGGCGAGCCTGTTCAGGTTTTGCTTGAGGATTTACCTGATAAATTCGAATGTTTGCAGTTCATGGCCAATCCTGAGAACAACAAGATTGACATAGAAGCCGAAGTTTCGCTTAAAGCAGGAGAACTTGTCGGCAAACTCTATGACGCACTTATCAAGGAATATATAAATCCTGATGAAAACAGCTTTAGAAGCCTGAATATTTTGTGTGTTCGCATTGTTTTCTGCCTTTATGCCGAAAACGCCGGGCTTTTTGAGACACGAACCAGTTTTGAAGACTATATCAAATCGTTCAATCTACCGGATTTAAGAGATGGAATCCTTAAACTTTTCAAGGCATTGGACACCAAACCTGAAAACCGCGACAAATATGACCTGAAATTAAAGGCATTTCCTTACGTGAACGGCGGACTTTTTGCTGCTGAAGACATAGAAGTTCCCAATTTTAGTGATGAAATTGTCAACATTATAGTAAATCACTGTGCTCCTTTCGACTGGTCGAAGATTTCTCCCACGATTTTCGGTGCAGTTTTTGAATCAAC
>DBYV01000046.1:0-4722 GCA_002310995.1 bacterium UBP6_UBA1177
GTCAAATTATTTTTTTCACTTTTTTTATCTTTTTACACAACTGACGGATTTTATTGAAAGATTTTTTTCAACACCGCCAAACTTTATTCTTCGTTATTCCGATATTTCGATATTTCGACATATCGACCGGCGGCAAAACGTAACGACGTAACAACGTGACGTCGTAACGATAAAAAAAGCCGCATCAAAAGAAAGACAACAGGCGGCTAAAAAAACGTGACGACCGCGGCGACGTTACGATAAAAAAGCGGCGGCAGCATCAAATTGACAAAAATCTTTATTTGGGCATAGTTTTAAGGTTTTTGCGCTTTAATAATTTTTTTAAGAGGTTTTTATGCTGAAAGGAAATCCGAAAATACTTATCCCCAACTTTTTTACCGGCACGAATATGCTGATCGGCTTGGTTTCTATTTTTTATTCGATAAGCGGAGATTACATAAACGCGGCGTGGCTCATCCTTCTTTCAGCTGTGCTTGACAAACTTGACGGCACAACGGCGCGGCTTTTCAACGCATCAAGCGATTTCGGCGTTGAATTCGACTCCTTTTCGGATTTTGTCTCCTTTTCACTCGCTCCAGCTGTGCTTGTTTTTTCTTACTTCAGCAAAGAGATCCCAGGCGGGAAAATATTGGAATACCCCTACTTTGTCGCTGTAGTTCCTCTTTATGTCATCTTCTGTGCTGTTCGTCTCGCCAGATACAATTCATTCCAAAGCGAAGATCACGACTATTTCAGTGGTCTCACTTCGACTCAGTCCGGCGGAATGCTCGCAGCATATATGGTTTTCGCAATAGAAAATCCGAGTTTCAAATTTCTCCTCTCTACTGATATTGTTGCCGGAATGATGCTGATTCAGGCTTGTCTCATGCTTCTTCCGTTCAAATATCCGAAGGTAAAAATGCCGAAAAACAAGACCGCAAGGATCTTCTTCATTATATATTTCCTTTTTCTCTGTGGTCTGATTTTCATGCGCAGACTTCCATGGATGCTTTGGATTTCAGGCGTTCTTTTTGTTCTGATCGGTTTTCTAGCAACACGCAAAATCGCCGTTTCACTCAACAATCCGACAGATTTCAACCCTGAAGAAAAACAGGAGGAGCAGAATTGAGCTCCAGAAAACAACTGCTTCAAGGAATAGATTCCTTTGATTTTTCCTCGCTTAAAGGACGTAGAGTCGCCGTTATCGCAAACTACACTTCGATTGACAAAAACGGTGTTTCGCTTGTCGAAAAAATGGTAAATTCCGGTCTGAACGTTACTGCAATTTTCAGCCCCGAGCACGGATTTTTTCCTGTAGCCCAGGACATGGAATGCGTTGGAACTGAAAATAAAATCAACGACATACCTGTTTTTTCGCTTTACGGGAACAGTGTTGAGACCCTTACTCCGAAGGAAGAGTTTTTCGATCTTTTCGATACCGTAGTTTACGATATTCAGGATATAGGTTCAAGGTATTATACATATCTTGCGACTCTCGCGATTTTCATGGACAAGCTCCAGGAAATTCCCCGAGAGCTAATAGTTTTCGACAGAATTAACCCTATCGGCGGCGCATTTGAAGGCTCGCTTCTTGACGACACAAATTATAAAAGTTTTGTCGGATATGTTCCCCTTTTTCACCGTCACGGCCTTACTTCAGGCGAAATTGCAACATATTATTATAAGCTGAAAAAATACGACTTTCCTTTTAAAGTAGCCAGACTTCAAGGCTGGCAGCGCCATTCCTTTGCTGATGAATACGATTATCCGTGGCTTCCGACTTCGCCGAATATGCCTACACTCGACACAGCTATCCTCTACCCCGGCGGCTGCCTTCTCGAAGGAACGGAACTTTCAGAAGGACGCGGCACTACGATGCCTTTTCTCCTTGCTGGAACACATGAACTTGATCCGTTCAAACTGAAAAAAGAGCTCGATAAGGAAAATATTCCGGGGATCACTTTCATTCCGATGGAGTTTCGCCCTATGTTCCAGAAACAGGCCATGAAACGCTGCGGCGGCGTATATATCGCACTCAGCGACAGAGAAAAAGTGAGACCGCTCAGAGCCTACATAACCATCATTCAGGTTTTCCGCAAAATGCTTGGGGATACGGACTTCTTCCGTGCAAAACCTTACGAATTTATCGACAAAATACCGGCGATAGATCTACTGCTCGGTGACAAAACCTTGATAGATATGTTCTATAACTTCGCTTCGAGCAGCGAAATAGATTCCTATCTCAGGAAATGTGAAGAAAGTTTTGAAGAACAATTCAAAAGCGTCAGGTTGTACGATTGATTTTCGATCAAGATCAAATCATCAGAATTATTAAAGAAAATCCTTTAAACACAATAAAGTTGATATTCCTTTCAAAAGGATTGCTGACCCAGAAAAAAATTTTTATCTCGAACTGGGACCTTTTTGATTTTTTGGAAAAACTCAAGGCATCAAATGATTTCGACACGATTCTTATTGCCGCAAAAACAGCACCGAAAATAGTCGAAACGCGGAATTTTATGGACGGGAAACTGCTGAAATATTTGGGGCTTATAACTTACGATAATGATAAAATACCTGATAACATCACACTTTTTTACAAAAATCCGTCGAAGCTGCAAAAAATATCTTCGCCATTTTTCCTCTTCAAAGAACCTGAGAAAAAAGAATTTCCGGCCAATGCCACAGCGGCTTTCTTCTCTTCGGAAAGCACTTCCGCAAACATTGCCGAAAATATAAAACTCGCTGAAGACGCAGGCTTTTCAATCACAGATTCGTTCACGGTTTCGGAACAGTCGCTTAAAAACGGCATAAACAGAGTAACTGAGCTTTTAAAAGACGTTCCACAGGAATCCGGTGTCATCATTTTTTCCGATTCATCAGCCTCGCTGCTTGCAAAACTCGAGGAAAAGACCGGCAGAAC
Organism: bacterium UBP6_UBA1177; assembly: GCA_002310995.1. Lineage (GTDB taxonomy): Bacteria > UBP6 > UBA1177 > UBA1177 > UBA1177 > UBA1177. The sequence goes on from DBYV01000046.1 coordinate 2,903, forward strand.
GATACTTTCGCGCGATGACCTTATAATTTCAATATTCAATGCCCGCGCCGAAGGAACAGGCGGAAAACTCAAACTCGCAAGTGCTGTCGTTGCAAAGGAAAAGGCTAACTTCCGCAAAAAAATAACCGGATTAAGCCGCATTAAAGGCGGTATCGGGCTCAAAGGTCCAGGCGAAACTAAAGAAGAGGAAAGAAAGCGCATTCTCAAAAACAAAGAAAAAAACGTGCGCAAACAGCTTGAAAACGAATTTTCGCGCCTCGATTTCCAACGCAAATTCAGAAAGAGAAGCCGGATCGCAACAATAGCGATAGTCGGTTACACGAATGCCGGCAAATCGACCCTTTTCAACGCGCTCCTGAACGAAGAGGCGACGAAAGAAAGCAACAAATTTTTCAGCTCGATTGACCCGAAAATAAGGAAATTCAGCCTCTTTGGAAAACCGCTTTTCCTGCTTGACACAGTCGGATTCATCTCGAACATGTCGAATGACATAACCGACGCCTTTAACGCAACTTTTTCGGAAATCGCCGCATCAGACCTGATCCTTCACATAATCGATTCGACCGAAAAAGGCTGGGAGGAAAGAAAAAAATTCGTTGAAAATCTGCTCACCGAAAACGGTTGCGACAAGCATAACATCATTCCGCTATTCTCTAAAAAAGGGAAAATCAAAATAAAGCAACCTCTAAAAAAAGGCTTGTTCTACGATGCGCTAGACCCCGAAGACATAAGCAAAATCAAAAAATTCATCTACGAAAAACTTACTGAAAACGAAGAGAACCAATAGTTTGCAGTTAAGCAGTGAGTTTTGCCGGAACCTAAATGACTCCGGTATGTTTAAGAAGTTTGTAAGTATTGAGAATTACTACAAGAACCCCAACAAGTCCAAGCATAAGCTTGACGGGGATCTTTTTGCAGAGGTACGCACCAAGAGGCGCCGCTATCATTCCGCCGATGATGAGACCGACGATAATCTGGGTGTAGTTTTTGAAGTCACCGATCATTGCGACAAACGTGGTTGTTTCAGCGATCGTTACAAAAAACTCAGCCGTATTGACCGTGCCGATCGTTCTCGGGACATCGTGACCTGACGCCAGAAGTGTGCTTGTTACGACGGGACCCCAGCCGCCACCGCCCATCGCGTCAGTGAAGCCGCCTGCAAAACCGAGCGGAATCGTGTAATTGCCGTATTCACGCGGCTTACCGAGTTTTCTGAATATTTTTGAAAAGATAAATCCGCCCATAATGAGAAGGTAAATATCGATCGCAATATCAAGTTCCCTGCTTTCAAAGTTTACAAGGAGATATGCGCCGACTATTCCGCCAAGAATACCAGTGAAAAGAAGGCGGAAAAAAAGCCCTTTGTGGACATTTTTCATTTTGAGATGCGAAAGTCCCGAAACGAGAGTGGTAAAAATCTCAGAAACGTGGACACATGCGCTTGATATCGCGCTCGGAACGCCGGCAGTCCTCAAAAAAGTGTTGGAACTTACGCCGTAGCCCATGCCGAGCGAACCGTCTATCATTTCAGCAGCAAAACCTAGAAGAATGTAGATGATTATTTGAGCCGTAAACATTTGAACTCCGAATCAAACCGATGAAAAATCACGCTTTTTTAGCCGAACCGATTTTCTTGCAGCCTTCTATGATCATAAGAACTGCAAGAACGACAAGGACGACAGCAACCGAACCTAAGAAGTAGTTGGGAGCAGTTACAAAGTATTTCCAGATCATCCAGCAGAGCGCGAAGATCGTCATTGCAAGCATGAAAACCGTCGCCCAGAGCGTGTAGCGGATAGGTTTGTTCTTCGAATAAAGGT
>DBYV01000046.1:4803-15457 GCA_002310995.1 bacterium UBP6_UBA1177
CCGAGCAGGAATGCCGGAATTATCGCGACTACCGTGTAGAAATACTTGTTCTGAAGTTTTGCGGGAAGTTTGTCGCCTACCATTTCGTTCGTGAGGAATCTCGCAAGTCTGACGCTTGTGTCGAGAGTCGTCATGATGAAGACGTTGACGATAGTAACGCCGATGACAGGACCGACTTCACTGTTGAAAATAAAGGATGTAAGTCTGCCGAAACCGTTTCCGTAAACAGTGAGCGGGCCGCCTGACTTAAAAATATTCTGAAGCTGGCCGTCTCCGGTTCCCCATGTCAGAGCAGCACCTGCGATGATGACGCAGACGATACCGATGATCGTTTCCATGAGCATTCCGCCGAAGCCTACGAACATCGCGTCTTTCTCTTTGTCAAGCTGCTTGGAAGTCGTTCCCGAAGCAATGATGCTGTGAAAACCCGAAACCGCGCCGCAGGCTATGATTATGAAAAGGAACGGAACGAGCGGTCCCTGAGCTGAATCTTTGAAAGTTTCTTCAATAATAAAAGGAGCGTTCATGTCGGGATGAACTACAATAATCCCGATAAACGCCAGTGTTATGCCGATGATGAGGACCCAGCTTGAAATGTAGTCGCGCGGCTGGAGAAGGATCCAGACCGGTGTTACCGAAGCGACGACTCCGTAGATCATAAGAAGCGTGAACCAGATCTGATAAGCAGTCTTTTCCGAGCCGACCGTAATCGGGAACTTGAAACCGAGCCAGATAAGGAAAATCAGTCCGGCGATCGCGATTATCGTGTTTGCCCAGAGAGGCAGCCATCTGTTTTTATTGATGACACCGAAAAGCATTGCAAGAGGAATGAGCGCGAAAGTCGGGATAACAAGTTCAGCTTTTTTGATAAGCGATACTGTCGCCATATTGGCAAAGACCGAGATTACAAGGACGATCGTAAGCCAGACAAAAACCAGAAAGAGGAATTTCGCCCGCTTTGAAACATATTTTTCCGCATTATCGGGAATACTTACTCCCTGATGGCGAACTGAGATCATAAGCGAAAGATAGTCGTGGACCGCGCCGATGAAAACACCTGCGACAAGCAGCCATATCGCGGCAGGACCCCAGCCGAAGAATACTACAGCCGTGATCGGACCGACTATGGGACCTGCACCTGCGATCGAGGAAAAGTGATGTCCGAAAAGAACGATCGAAGGAGCCGGATAAAAATCGACGCCGTCATTCATGGCATGCGAAGGAGTCGGATTCTCATCAACGGGATCGATAAGTTTCTTTTTAATTACGTTGTTACCATACCAGAAGTAAGCAACAACAACCCACAAAAGCGAAAAAACAAGAATGTAAATACTGTTCATTTTTCACCTCGAAAAATAAAAAAACCGGGAAATTTTAATTAGAAGCCGAAAAAAAACAAGGTCTTGTCGTTACGACGTGACATCGTGACGTCGTGACGTTGTTTTATCGTGACGACGTAACGCCGTGACGACGTGACGCCGACGGCGCGCTCTTTCCCGTTTTTTTCTCTGTTCTTCCGAACCTGTCAAGCAGGAAAAGCCCGAAAATAATGTAGTTCAGCCAGACAAACCAGTTGCCGAATTTAAGATATATTGTGCTTTTGTCGTAAAGCGGAATTTTGCGGTTTATTGTCGTTCTTTCAAGAAATTTCGTGGAATTTTCGATAGTTCCGTCAGGCAGAATTACTTCGCTGATTCCGACATTAGCGCTTCTGACTATCGTTCTGCCAGTTTCGACTGCGCGGAAAGGATAAAACATTCCGTGCTGGAAGGTTTCGCTCGAATTTCCGAACCATGCATCGTTACTGATGTTGACTAAAAGTTCAGCACCGTTTTTCACGAATCCTGCCACATTCTCGCTGAAAGTTCCGTCGTAGCAGATAAGTATCGACGCCTTAAAATTCCCGTAATCGTAAACTGTGTATTCGGTACCGCGCACAAAATCGCCAAGGTTGCCGGGAACAAGTATCGAAAAGCCGATAGAGCGCAGAAATTCGCTGTAAGGAAGGTATTCTCCAAATGGCGCAAGTTTGATTTTTTTGTAGATTTTGCGGATTTTTCCGTCCTGAATAAAACCCGCTGCATTGAAAAAGCTAAGTTCATTTCTGTCAACCATATCCATTCCGACAATCTGGTTCGGAAAGTTATAAGCTCTCGTGAAATAGCGCTCCATGATGTAGTCGAAGTTGTCGAAACCCATCGGAATCCTAAGCGGCATCGCGGCCTCGTGCCATACTACAAGGTCCGTGTCTCTATCGAAAGTGTTGATCTGGTCGATGAAAACACGGAGCATTTCGAATACATTTTCCTCTTTCGCGTTGATGTCGTACTGATTTATGGCAGGCTGCATAAGACCAATTTTTATCTCTTTCGCAGGAGTTTCCGATTTGAAAGAAATCATCTGGAAAGCCGAATACGAAAAAAGGAGAACGAGAACCGTGGCAAGAACCAAGCCCTCTTTTTTATTATTTTTCCTAAAAATCAAGGTGTAGAAATAGAGCGAAATCCAGACAATCATGAACGAAATTATATAGACAGAACCAATAGAAGCCCACTGGAGAATTACTTTGTTTGAATACTGCGAATGTCCGAGAGCCGACCAGAAGAAATCGACAGGAAAAAATGTCCTTAAAAATTCAACCGCAAGCCAGACTACCGCAATAAACCAAGGCTTGAGCGGCAAAACTGAACTGGCTGGAACACGGATCAAATCAGTGAAATCAGAAGTTTTTTCGCTTTTTTTGGCAAAAAACCTGCAAAGCAGCCAGAATGCAACCCAGTAAAGACCTAAGATAAAGAACATAAGGATAAGCGCAAGAACACTTTCTATAGCACCTAAACCACCGTAAATATTGAGAGAATAGAAAATCCAGTAAAATACAAAAGCGTTCGCCGGAGCCGTTATTCCGTAAATCGCAAAAATCTGTTTTTTAAGTGTTTTAAACGAGCCGACAACATAGAAAAACAGAGGCATAACAGGAAAAATCAGAATCCAGCCCATAAAATCGTGAATAAAAACGGTAGAAGTAGTGCCTGGAATAACAAAAGGGAAACTCATTGCGAAACAGAAAACAAAAAGAAGCGACGCTAGAAAGATTTTGATTTTATCAGACATTTATTCTTCACCGCGCCCTTTCCACTGCGGAAAAAGCTGCCTCATAACGACATTTTCAGCCTCACGCATCTGCGTGCGTTCCGAAGCTTTGTGATGGTCAAAACCGAGAAGATGCAGAATCCCGTGAACAACCATAAAAACCATCTCTTCCTGAAAAGTGGTCCCGTATTTTTCGGCATGACTTGCGACTACATCCGTGCAGATGAATATATCCCCAAGAAGAAACGGGGCAAAATTTGCACCTTCGCCCTCTGCAAAAGCAAAAGAAATGACATCTGTAGCCCTGTCTATATGCCTGTAATTTTTGTTGATCTCTCTGATTCCCGTTTCATCTGTAAAAATTACAGAAACTTCGTAAGGATCTGTGACTTTCAGGCCTTTGTATTTTAGCGCAAGCTTTATCGCTTTGCGCATATCGCCTTTCAAGTCACCCGGTGCGTAATCGCATTCCGAAAAAAACGCTATTTTCATTTGATTTCCTGCTCCTTCTGCTCGGGCGCGGCGTTAATCTTATCCTGCGGATATTTGACTCGGCCGTGATAGATTCCGGAAAATGTGTTTACAAGAGAGTCTTCTATTATCTGAAGGTCTTTTGTAGTGATGTTACATTTGACAAACTGATTTTCCCTGATTTTTCCCGCGATAATTTCCTGAACTCTTGTTTTTATGCCGTTTTCGGTCTTCTTGTCCATCGAACGCACAGCTGCCTCGCAACTGTCTGCAATCATTAGAAGAGCCGTCTCTTTCGACTGAGGTTCCGGTCCCTGATATTTGAATTCAGCTTCCGAAACGTTCGGGTCAAGTTCTTTCGCCTTTTTGTAGAAATATCCGACAAGCGTCGTGCCGTGGTGCTCAACTATCGCGGATTCAATTTCTTCTCCGAGATGATATTTTTTTGCAAGTTCAAGACCGTACTTGACGTGGTTTGTGATGATTCTCGCAGACATCGTAGGACGGTAGTTGTCATGCGCATTTTTTCTATCACGCTGATTTTCAGTGAAATATTCCGGCCTTTCGAGTTTTCCGATATCGTGGAAATAAGCCATGACTTTACATTTGAGCGGGTTAAGCCCAAGGTCACGTGCTGCGACTTCAACAAGAGATGCAACTGTAAGCGAATGCTGATAAGTTCCGTTCGCATAAACCGACATCTGCTTGATAAGCTCGTTACTCATTGTCGAATAACCGACATACTTGATGTTAGTGACATAGTCCAGAACCGATTCGAAAAGAGGAATCATTATAGTGAGTATGCCGCCAGAAAGCATTGCCGACACAAACGCCGAAACAATGGCGGTAAAAACATGCATTCCGCTGTGATTAAGCGAAGAGTCTAACATACCTATAACAAGTGCGAGTCCCATCGCTACAATCGAAAATTTAAAAGTCTGCCACATAATCTGGCCCGAAGATTCTACATGGAAGATTATGTACATGAAAATCAGCGAACCGAAGAGGTAAAATATCGGAATAAAGTAGTTCTCAGGAAAGAGCATTGCCAGGGCGGCGGACAGAACAAACAGGAAAAAGCACGCAGTTTCTGTGTTTACGAGAACTCTTACCGCCGCCACAAAAAACGGCAGAGGAAAGAAGAAGTATATCGCCTTATTGTCATTCGCGATTTCCTGAATCCACGGCATAGTATAACGCAGAAGCATAAGAGCCACGGACATCAGGAGAGTCATAAGCAGAAGATCCTTGTTGCGGTATCTAAACTTGCCTATCGACCGTGTAAAAACAAGAAAAACAATCGAAATAAAGGCTGCTATGTAGAAGAAATTACCGATGAAGAAAAGTTCTTTCGAAATATTTTCAGACTGCTCCTGCATAACCCTGAAAACTTCGACATCTTCTTTTGAAATCACCGCTCCAGACGAAATGACACGGTCGCCTCTCGAAATTTTCCGTTCCGACTTCGGAGCATTGTTTTTTGCTTCAATCTTGTTGTATTCGGTAATTTCAGCGTTGTAGAATATAGAATCCTTAATCGTCCAGCTTCCGACTTCTGCGACAATTTCAAAACCTCTCGGTGTGAAATCGGACATATTGAGCTTATCCTTCGTGTGAAGTATTTCGGCTTTAAGAGCCGCCGAATTGATTATCTTTCCGGTCTGGACATTAAAAGAATTGATTTTGATGGTATAATTCGGATCAGACGGAGTTTCCTGCGATGAAGAGTCCTTCTTACGGATTACGATATGTTTCGGAACATAATCAGCCCTGATTCCTTCGCGCAGAATGTAGTAGTCGTTTTGGTTGAAGTAGTCCGAAATCTCCGCAATGGCCTCTGGAATACGCGCAGGAAATATGTTATCTGCAAGTTCGCGGAAAATATAATTTGAAAGAGGAGTCCCTATTATCCGTTCGAAATCACTACGTTTTTTCATAAAAACAGCCGGAAGTCCCGTTTTGAACTCTCTGAGTTCGCCGCTTTTACCGGAATTTATGACGTAATCAGCAAGAATATCGTGGAATTCAGGCGGGAAAGGAAGATTCTTTGCTGCAATTGTCTCCTTTATGTTTTCCTTCGCCGCATCACGCATCATTTTGAACGCTTCGTGAAGAGCTTCCAGATTCTTTTTCTGATCGACAAAATCATAGGTATTGGGCACTTCGTTCTGCGCAATCTCTTGATTTTTTGCAGTCTCTTCCTCGTTGATTATCGTATAATCTTTGTCGGCAATTATAGAATGATCTATCGTATGACCGATACTTTTCTGATCAACCGGATAGCTTTCCTTTCCTGAATCTGGAATCAGAATCCATGAAAGAAAAACTGTAAAAAGAAAAAATATTATAAAACGCGATTTAGTATCTTTCTGCCTGAGCCAGCCAATATATTTTTCTGAAAATTCGTAGAATCTTTCAAGCAAAATTATGTAGTAATATATCGACGAAAAAACGAACCAGACCATAAGCTGCGGCGAAGATTCCCGCTTTTTCTGCCACGAATCGTAGATTTTGTATGGTTTTTCGAACTTGCTGAACCGCCAGCGGAATATATCCTCATCTTCGTTTTCAGATGACTTTTCTATAATAAATTTCAGCTTTTTAAACTCTTTTATAAGTCTGAGATTCAGCTTGTTATTTGTCTCTTTTAAACTTTCCATTTCTCTCCGTAGACAAAAAACGGGGCATTATGAACCAAAATGCCTTTCAAGTCAAAATTGTCGTTCTGACGTGACGACGTAAATACCTCTTAAGTCAGAATTGTCGTTACGACGCGACGACGTAACGCCGTTACGACAATATTATCGGTTCTTTTCGTTTCCGGTTTCCAGAAGCTGCCCTTGGAAAATTCCCGAATTTTTTATGAAAAACACAGCTTTGAGAGGCTTTGCAAAAATCTCGAGTTTCTTTGCGTAATCTTCTTCCTCACCTTTCTCAGGAGTGTTCAGGCCTAAGAAAACAACGTCTGCCGAACTGCTGACACGGCTGAGAACATGCTCGAAAAGTTCATCCTTTTCTTTGACGACTATCATCGGCTCGGCAGCAATTCTCGAATCTGTTGAAAGCTTTCTGAGTTCCGATTCCGCCACCTCTTTGGCCGATTCATCGGGAACCATTCTGAGAAGTTTGATGGTCGCATCGTCCCATGCAGGAGACTTGGTGAGAAGATAAGCCAGAAGCAGCATAAGATCGCCGTTTCTCTGTAAACCGCCCCACCAGACGTGAATCGTTTTTGATGAATTTTTCAAATTGAAATCAGACGAAACTTTGCCGATGACTGTCGATTTTTTCAGGGCGGCCATCCTGCGCATTACCGAAAGATAGCGCGGAAGGTAGATATCGACATTGTCCGGCCAGCACATCATTATCGTATTGGAGCGGAGACCTGCCATTCCGTTTGACTGAACAGCCGAAAGAACACCGTCTTCGAAATTTTCCATAACAGTGACTTCCGGAAAAACAGAAAGAGAGTTCTTTTTGTAAAATTCCTCCATAAAATCAACTTCTTTATCAATCTCAATATGTTCTTCGCCAAGTCTGCCGAATATTATTTTAGTTACAGTGACAATACCGCTGCTTAGACCGAAATCGGATGCAAAACCGACAAGTTTGAGTTGTTTTTCATTGTCATTTATGAAAACCTGAATGTACGGACGCCAGTTTCTCGGAGTCATTTTAAGGTCTTTAAGCTGGATAAGTGAATTTTTGACAAGATTTTCGTAAACACCGCGCCTTGCATCTCCTGTTACCGAATTTTGCGCCGCGACACGTCTCAGAATAAAGTAAAGTATAACTTCGATAATTATCGCGACAATACTGAGCAAAGGATCGATTAGAAACATTACGATTATGCAGGCAACTCCGCCGACAAGACTTATTATCGCAGGAATTTTGAACTGCGGACGCCATGAAGGCTCGTTGCTCAAAGTCTCAAGCGCTGCCGTTATGTTGACGATGCCGTAAACAGTTAAGAAAAATATGGTAAGAATCGAAGCTACAGTGTTGAGATTCCCAAGGAAAACTGCTGCACAGGCAATAACGAGCGAAAGGGCAAACGAAGCGTACTCTCCTTTTTTCGACTGCAAAAAACCGAGAGCTTTTTTATTCCCTACCTGGTCACAGGCCATAGCAATAAAAGTTCGCGGCGCACCGAGCATCGAACCTACAGCACTTGAAAAAATCGCGCCGAAAAGCCCGGGAAGAATTACAATATTGCCGTTTACAGGCGATATCCTTGACCATATCATCCTGTCTTTAAGCATCTCTTCGGGAGTCGCTCCCATCGAAAGAAAAAGCGGCAGTGTTACATAAAACGCAAAACCGGTGAGAGTTGCCGCAATCGCACCTATAGGAATTGATTTCTGCGGATTTTCAAGGTCACCGGAAAGTCCTAAACCAGCCATGATGCCGCTCACCGCAGGAAAGAATATCGCCATCGCCGAAAAAAATGAAAGTTCTTCGTGACTGGCGAAAATGTCACCGAAATTCGAGGGGAAAGTACGGAAACACTCGATGAAACTCCCCTTCATAAATGCACCGATGATGAGGAAAAGTATGGAAACAGCGACAAAAATCATAACAGGAATCTGCGTTTTCATCGCAAAACCGGCACCGACGAAAGAGACCGCTGCAACGACGGCAATTATTCCAAAAGTGACTAAATTGAGTGAAAACTGAGTCTCGAAAAGCATTTTTATTACTTCGGCGAGACCAAACGAATAGAGTGTTATCGAGAGTGCCTGTGAAAGAAAAAGCGGAAGCCCGACAGCACCTCCGATTTCAAAGCCGAGACTTCTCGAAACGATATAATACGCTCCGCCGACCCCTACTTTTTTATTTGTGGCAATCGAAGAAAACGACAAAGTCGTGATCAAAGTTATCGAATTGGATATAAGGACTATGAAGACCATAGGCCAGAGCCCCATCTTTCCGACGAGCTCTCCGGCACGCATATACATAATGACACCGAAAATGGTAAGGATTGTCGGAGTATAGACACCCAAAAAAGTTCCAAGTTTTTTACCCCCGCCTTTTTCCATCTATTTTAACCTCTTGAATTTACTAAGCAATATTTACTTTTGCACGGCAAGGCCTAAAATAAAGCACGAGTATTGTAATCTGATTTTTTCAAATTACGATTTTTTACCCTTTCTTGACTAAGAAACGCCTCTCAATAAAATTTTGCGTTTTTGCTGTTCAATTCAGGAGAAAAACCATGGCGAAAAAAGCTCTCATAACGGGAATCACAGGGCAGGACGGCTCGTATTTGGCAGAATTGCTGCTTGAAAAAGGTTACGAAGTCCACGGCATAAAAAGGAGAAGTTCTTCCTTTAACACCGACAGGATAGACCACATTTACAAGGATATTCACGATAAGAACCGGAAGTTCACGCTGCATTACGGCGATCTCACCGACGCTACGAACCTCATCAGAATAATGCAGGAAGTGAAACCTGACGAAATCTACAATCTGGCAGCTCAGTCACATGTCAAAGTTTCGTTTGAGACTGCCGAATACACGGCAAATTCAGACGCTTTGGGAACTCTCCGCCTCCTAGAAGGAATCAGGATTTTAGGCATGGAGAAGACCACAAAATTCTATCAGGCATCAACTTCCGAGCTTTTCGGCAAAGCTGCCGAGGTTCCGCAGAGCGAAAAAACGCCGTTCTATCCGCGGAGCCCTTACGCCGCGGCAAAGATCTACGCATACTGGATAACGGTGAATTACCGCGAATCTTATGGAATCCACGCCAGCAACGGAATACTTTTCAACCATGAATCCCCTCGCAGAGGCGAGACATTCGTCACGAGAAAAATCACCCGCGCAGCCGCAAGGATTATTCTCGGTCTTCAGGATATGCTCTACCTCGGCAACCTCGACGCAAAGCGTGACTGGGGGCATGCAAAAGATTACGTCAAGGCGATGTGGCTTATCCTCCAGAACGAAAAACCTGACGATTTCGTCATTGCTACTGGACGCACTTCATCGATCCGTGATTTCGTCAGAATGGCTTTTGAATGTGTCGGAGTGAAAATCGCATTTGTAGGAAAAGGAGTTGACGAAAAAGGTATCATCGACGATATAGATAAGGCAAAACTTCCTGAATTTACTGACAAAATCACTCTCAAAAAAGGTCAGGAAATAATCAGTGTCGATCCGCGCTACTTCCGCCCGACAGAAGTTGACATCCTCCTCGGAAATCCTGAAAAAGCAGCAAAAATTCTCGGTTGGAAAGCCGAAACCGGCGTTGAGGAGCTCGCAAAAGAGATGATGCTCGCCGATATCGAAGACGCTAAAAAAGAGGCGTTGCTTATCGGTAACAACTACTTCGTCCGTGAAAACTACGGGGATTAGCTTTTTTCAAAAATTCGTCCAAAAAATTCATATGTTAAAATTTTTTTACACTCTAGCCTTGTAAAGTTGCTATTTTATTTAGCAATTTCGGCACTTTTTTTTATTTTGACTTTTAGTCACCCTCCACTAAGATAACCGCCGTTGCAATGTTTTTGAACATATTTTTTGGAGGTTAAAATGAGCGAAGCTCAAAACACGAAACTCAATGTCACCGACAGCAAAATTAAGGACATCACCGATTTCCTTAAATCTTCCGTTCTTGAACCTGCCGAGCAGGAAAAGGCAAACATCCTTTCCGATGCTAAAAAAGAATCTGCAAAAATCATCGCCGACGCAAAAAAAGAGGCGGAATCGATAATCGAAAACGCGAAAAAAGAGGCGGAGACGATGAAACACAACACTGAATCGGCTCTTAAAATCGCGGCGAAACAGTCTGTCGACAAACTCAAACTCGTTCTCGAGAAAGAGGTTCTCACGGCGGCTGTCGCAACTCCTGTTAAAGAGGCTATGAAGAGCGAAGCACTCATCAAAGAGTTCGTTTCGGAATTCCTTAAAATATATGCAGACAAAGGTTCGTTCTCGGTAGAACTTCCGGCTGCGCTCAAAGACAAACTTTCTGCTTACGTTAAAAGCCAGATCGATTCGCTCGGTGCGAAAGAGATCAAGCTCAGCGACGAGACGCTTCCTTCGGGATTCGCTGTAATCGCGTCAAACGGCGCTCTCCGCTACGATTTC
>DBYV01000020.1:0-4193 GCA_002310995.1 bacterium UBP6_UBA1177
CAGAGTTGTCCGAAAAAATCGGACAACTCATTCGGAACTTAAAAAACTTATTTATTCTTCAGTTTCGCACTCTTCTTTTTGCAGACTCTTATAATTTGAGCGCAATCCGTCAATATGCTCGAACAAATTGGAATTTACGGTTTTTCCCATCGGGTCAAGGATAAAGTCTATGCCTTCGCGGCGGGCAAGTTTCGCGGCAGGAACAAAATCGCTGTCTCCGGCAATAAGAACAATCTGGTCAACTTGCTTTTTGTAAGCAAGCGAAGCGATATCAAGGCCGATTTTCATATCGACACCTTTTTGTCGGATAGTCACAAAAAAGTCTTTTTCCGTTATGTCGTCAACGCTTATTTCTTTTCTGAAGAATTTTTTGAGAATGCTGTTGTCAAGCGTGTAAAAGGCTTCTTCTGCCGCCAGAAAACCAAGCCTTAGCGCGAATTTCCGTTTTTCTTTCAGACAAACAAGGAAATCGTTCATCCACTTGAATGTCGGCTGCTTTGAAAAATCAATGCTTGTCTTTAAAAGCGGATGATAAACCTTTTTCGCGACAGGTTCGCAGTCGTAATAAAAAATTCTGTATAAATCGGAATACTGATAATGTCTCTGCTTTTTTTCGTCAATCGTGAAAACATCGCGGTTCCGCAGATGCTTGCGGCAATATGATTCGAGTTCGGCAGCTCTTTCGAGTGGAGTTTTTTCGCCTGCATAGTGCTTCGCAAGCTTTCTGTAATAGCCGCCGTCAACAAGAATAGCTGTTTTCATTTTGACCCCGCATAAAAAAAAGACCCGTAATCTTGGCTCAGCCCTCATCTCGGGGCGGCTTTTTCATTACGGGCCCGTTAAAAGCATGGATTGAATCCATTCGGCGGTTTCTTACAAATGTTTGATTAAAAAGTCAAGAAAAAAAGTATAAAAAATTTATTTTTGATTTTTGGATAAGACATTTTTCATTTAAATCACTGCGGCAAAAATACCGCAAAAAAATTTCACTACGACGCTATATGTCGTAGCGGACTTTTACAATCCGTTTTCAGGTCGGGTACAGTTCCCGTATTTTTAAAAATGCTGAAAATTGGAGGAGAAAAAGATGAAAAAAATTCTTGTTATTTCGACTGTTTTTGCAGTGGCGTTTCTGATCGTTTCATGCGGCGGAAGCACACAAAACAAGAGTAAAGCAAGTGACAACGGCGAAAAGCCTGATTCTGACGAGCAGGATTTCGAGGCAGACGATTCAGCGGAATGTAAAAGCGGAGATTTCAAGTGCGCCGATTCAGAATCCCTTTACTGCAACAGCTTCGGCTCGTGGGTATTCGATGCGCGTTGTGAAAACGGCTGTGATCCTGCAACAGGAAAATGCAAAACCGATTCAAATGATAATGATATCGCCGCAGATACTGAGAATGAGAATGACAGCGATTTTGAAAATAACGATACCTCTGACTCCGGCGATGATAATGATTTTGACAACAGCGATGCCGCTGATTCCGGCAATGACAGCGATTTTGAAAGCAGTGATAATGACCACGAAATTCCTGACGATTCCGGCTGCACTAACGGCAAATACAAATGTATTGACTGGGCTTCATGGGTCTGCAATGATTCACATTGGAACTTTAAAGAAACTTGCGAATACGGATGTGATTCGGCAACAGGAAAGTGCAAATCTTCAGAATGCATTGACGGAAAATACGAATGTCGTACCGATTATTATTCTAAAGGTCATTCTTATTACTGCGACAACGGTCTTTGGGAACACGATCTGTCATGTGAAAACGGCTGTGATTCTGCTACCGGCAAATGCAAAGATATGTGCTATGAAATAGATAATAAAACATGGTCTTATTCCAGATCATCAATGACTTGGGAAGCGGCCAAAGAATTTTGCGATAATATGGTTAACTGCGGATATTCAGACTGGCATCTGCCGACAATCAGTGAACTTAGAACCCTGATTCAAAACTGTCCGGCTACAGAAACTGGCGGAGAATGCGGAGTCACAGATCAGTGTTTATCATATCACCAATGTTCTTATATACACAATGATGACAATAGTATAATCAGCCTCTGTATTGGTTGCTCGGATGCTGATTCTTATTATAGCGGAAAATACAGCAAATTCGGCGACAATGACTGGTTTTGGTCATCTTCATTTCAAGATGATACCGATTCCATTCAAGTATGGGGAGTATATTTTGCCATGGGAACGATAACAAGTTTCGGTACTAATGAGTATACTCTTGAATCTGTTCGGTGCGTGAGATAAGGATTATCGTTCATTGTTATCGATAGCAACCAAAATCAAAATTAAAGAAGTTTTTTCTTTCAATTTTCATTTTCTTTACTATAATATTCAACGATTTGGTTTTTAGGAGTGCCGCAAATGAGCAAAATTTCAATCCGTTTCTTTAATGACCGCGAGGTCAGAGCCGTATGGGACGAGGAAAATTCGAAATGGTGGTTTTCAGCTATTGACATAATTCAGGCAATTAACAAAGAACCTGACTATGTCAAAGCCGGAAACTACTGGAGATGGTTAAAAAAGAAATTTACAGCTGAAAATATTCAACTCGTGAGTGTCACTCACGACTTCAAATTCAAGGCTCCAGATGGAAAAAAACGTGCGGCAGACGCTCTCGACTACGATGCAGTTCAGATTCTGGCAAAAAACTTTCCGAACAACAAAGCCGTGAATTTCCTTGATTGGTTTAATTACAGCGACAATACTCTTGACGGTCAGAGCAAGAAAAAAGCATATACTTTTTTGCAAAGTAATCTTATCGCCGAGGAGGATGTCGGAACAACAAAGGCTCTTCAACAAATCCACGCATACATTTTCGGCGGCTTGTACAATTTCGCGGGGCAGATCCGCACAAAAACGATAAGTAAAGGTGGATTCAAGTTCTGTGTCGCTGAATATCTGGAGAGTGCGCTGAAAAAAATCGAGCAAATGCCCGAAAACACTTTCGACGAAATCGTTGACAAGTATGTCGAAATGAATGTCGCCCACCCGTTTATGGAAGGAAACGGCCGAAGCACGCGCATCTGGCTTGACATGATATTCAAAAAACGCCTTTCAAAATGCGTCGACTGGAGCAGAATAGGCAAGAAAGACTATCTTGATGCCATGAAGGAAAGCCACTACGACCCTACAAAAATCAAAGAGCTGCTGAGAAACGCCCTCACCGACAAGATCGACGACCGCGAAATGTTTATGAAAGGCATCGACTATTCGTATTATTACGAAGAAATATAATTGTTACTCTGAGGAATCAGCTTTTTACCGCCTTAACTCTGTCTGCGATTTTTTTCGTGAAATTGCGCTCTGAGTAGCGTTTGAGCCGAAGTATCGCGTTTTTGAACGCCTTTTTGTCGCTTCTGCCGTGACCGATCCCGACAAAGTGGTTGATTCCGAGCAGGAACGCCGTTCCGTAAAGGTTATACTGGAAATTTCTGAAAACTTCGCCGAAAACTTTGTTGAAGACAAAAGTCTGGACTTTGGCAAGCTGCGGCGGCGCGATTTTCGCCTTGATGAGCTGCGAAATCGTTTCGGTAAGCCCTTCGACTGTTTTCAGCGCGACATTTCCGGTGAAAGCATCCGTTACGACGACGTCGGTTTCGGGATGCGAAAAAAGGATGTTGCTTTCAATGAAACCTTTGTAGTTTAGCGGGGATTCCTTAAACATTTCAGCGGCTTCTGCGATTTTTTTACTTCCCTTCCCTTCTTCTGTGCCGACATTCAGGATCGAAATTTTCGAATCTTCAAGTCCTGTCATGAAAAAGCGGTAAGCCTCGCCTAAAACGCCGAAATCAAAAAGGTTTTCCGCCTTTGGGTCAAGAGTTGCACCGAGATCTAAAATTATGAGTTTGTGCTTGTCGACAGAAGGATAACTCGTAGCTAAAGCAGGGCGTGTGATATTCGGGATAACGCCGCTTTTGAAGTATGCCGCAGTCACGATCGCACCGGTATTTCCAGCTGAAAAGAACGCGCCGCCTTTGCCCTGAACCAAAAGATCAAGCGCGACATGGACCGAAGAATTTCCTTTATTCCGGAAAGCAAGAGAGGGAGTTTCACCCATTTCGATGCTTTCTCCGGCATCGATAATTTCAAGGTTTTCGGGGATCTTCGCATCGCCAAGACAATCAATTATCAGATTTTTGGAACCGACAAGCAGAACTCTGATATCAGGATTTTC
>DBYV01000020.1:4199-4568 GCA_002310995.1 bacterium UBP6_UBA1177
GATGAAAAAACGGGAACAACAGGAGCGTTGTCCCCGCCCATAGCATCAACAATGACAGTTGATGTCATTTAAACCTATTGTTCGGAAACAGAGATTATCTCTTTGCCTTTGTAGTTGCCGCAGCTCGGGCAGATACGGTGCGGAAGCATCGGTTCGCCGCATTTCGGGCAAGCAATAGTAGCCATCGGGTTTGATTTAAGGTGTCCGCCTCTTCTTTTTTTCGAGCGTGCTGAGCAGTGTTTTCTCTTTGGAACCATTGAATCCTCCTAATTTAGTTTATTCGCCGGATCTGTCGCAGCCGCAGTCTCCGAGATTGAGGTCTGCGCCGCACTTTGAGCATAGGCCTTTGCAATCCTCGCTGCAAAGCAC
>DBYV01000059.1 GCA_002310995.1 bacterium UBP6_UBA1177
GTCCTTGAAATCGAAGGAATGATGTGCGGCATGTGCGAAAGTCATGTCAACGACGCGATCCGCAACAATTTCAAGGTAAAAGAGGTCAAATCGTCGCACAAAACAGGCCTCACGCAGATAACAAGCGACGAGCCGCTCGATGAGGAAGAATTGAGGAAAGTAATCAAAAGCACAGGATACGGAATAAAGAGCATTGCAAAACGTTGATATTTACAAAACTAACAACCTCCTCCGTGTAATAAAAGGGAAAGAACTTTTCGGACTAATAAACCGCACCGTCCTTCTTGATTCTTTCCCTTCGTTTTTTTGATCTGCTCTTTTAAAAATTTCAATAGAAAAACAAATAAGAGATACCATGAGAGACAGCGACTACAAAAGTTTATCAATCAAGGAATTTTCCAAAGCGGCCTCTGTTTACGAGACAGACAAAGCCGGCGTTTACAAACTGTGCCAGAAAGACTATCCGGACGTGCTTGCGGAACTGGAAAAAGAGGATTTCAACGACCTGCTTGACTGCGGATGCGGCACAGCTCCGATGCTGACACTGCTGAAAGAGAAATATCCTGACAAGCATTATGCGGGCATTGATCTGACTCCGAAAATGATCGAAGTCGCAAAGGCGAAAAATATGCCTGGAGTTGAACTTCTTGTCGGCGACTGCGAAAATCCGCCCTACCCTGACAACTCCTTTGACGTTCTTATCTGCTGCCAGAGTTTTCACCACTATCCCAATCCGCAGCAGTTTTTTGACAGCGCTTACAGGGTTCTCCGCCCGAACGGACGTCTGATCCTACGTGACATGACGTCAAGCAACTCATTGATACGCTGGTATCTAAACCATATCGAGCTTCCGGTTCTCAATCTTATCGGTTTCGGTGATGTCCGTATATACTGGAAAAACGATATAGAAAAACTCTGCAAAAACTCAGGGCTTAAAATGGAATTTTTTGAAAAAAGAGGGTTTATGCGGCTTCACTGCGTGGTAAGAAAACCGGCATAAAAAGGAGATAAAGATGAATTTGCAGTTAGGCGATGTTCAGACAACGGCATTAATTCCGCTGGCGGTAAAAGCAAGCGAAAGCAAACGTGAAAATCCGCGTGTAACCGACAAAAAAGCAGTGGAGATCGTTGAAACTATAGGCATTGACATTTCAAAATATGACAAGTTCATGTCACATGAAGGAGTCATTGCCCGCACGATCATGCTTGACAGGCAGCTGAAAGAGATAATCAGAAAAGCTCCCGAAACAGTGGTCATAAATCTCGGAGCCGGATTCGACGACCGGTTCTCACGCGTTGACAACGGAAAAATCCTCTGGTTCGACCTGGATCTCCCCGATGTGATCACTGCAAGAAAAAAGGCTTTCCCTGAAAAAGAAAGAGTGACTATGATTGCCGGGAACATATTGGATTCAGACTGGTGCAAACCCGTTCAGGAAGCCGTTTCTGAGAAAAAAACAAAGCCCGTTTTTCTTGCTGAAGGCCTTTTCATGTATATCACAATGGAACAGATACGGACTTTTCTGAATGTCCTGAAAGAAAATTTCCCCGACGGAGGAACACTTATCGCAGAACAGAACAATAAACTTATGGTAAAAAACGAGAAATTTCACGATACCGTAAAAAACACGAACGCCCATTTTGTCTCAGGCACCGACTCCGGTCAGGAGATAGCCGATCTCGTCAAAGGATTCCGCCTTGTCGAAGAACACAGCTTCAACGAAGAAATGAAGAAACACAGCATCCGCGGAAAACTCTTCGCACTGCTGCTGCCCAAAATGAATGACCGCTGGGCCACATTCGAGTGGTAAGAAATTCCAAAGTTTCAGAATTTATTTTCTGTCATGGTAATTGTCATTTGAAATAGAAACTGTCGGAGCGCGAACGGCTCACCATGCATAAGACCTCATCCCTAACCCTTCTCCAGTGTGGCGAAGGGAACGGAAACAGACCGTAGAGGCGTTTCCTGACACGTCTCGAGAAATCAGAAAAAAAATAGGGCTTAAATGTCGGAGCGCGGGCGGCTCGCCTGCAACTCGTCATGTTGAGACTAAGCCGAAACATCTCTGCCTTGAAAGGAAATGGCAATTATTTTAGGGAGTTATGGATGGGGAAAGAATTCCTTTTTCTTTATCGGTTTGAGGAATTGTTTTTTCAGTTCGCGTTCGTTGTGAAAAATCAGCTGTTCCGAGCGTGAAAGCTCGTGCCTTTCGCATTTTAGCTCAAGCAGTTGCAAAGTGCAGATCAAATCAGCTGCCTGAAACAGTTTATAGTCTTTGGGAAGCACTTTTCGCACATCGTAGCTTGTGAGTTCCGTGGCAAGCACCGTGTTCAGAATCCTGTTCAATTCGTGCTGACCGTTGTCGTAATACAAAAGAACTTCTTCAAAATTTTGGAAAAATTCGTTGTTTGCGCGGATAAACTGCGACATTTCCTTCGCCATTCTGCCTTCGAGCTTAAAGACATTTTCAAACTGTTTTTTCTCAAAGACAAAAGTTTTGTAGTGAATTTCTGACTTTATAACGAAATAAAACAGCTTCGTGAACAGCGCACGCCGCTCGTTTGGCGAAACCGAAGAGAACATCTCTTCTTTGCGGATAAGCGGTGCGGTGTGGATGACGAAGTCTTTTTCGTAGCCAAGCGAGAGAATTTCAGAATCCAACTTTTGAATTTGTGCTAAAATATCTTTGGTTTGGTCGTGGAAAACCATTGTCACGATGTAATACGGAGAATGCGGGCTGTAACCGCCGAAATCTCCGCTTTCATCAACAAAAATGCTTAAAATTCCCAAATTACCAACTCCGGGCAAAAAAAATGGCGGGTCAGTCTGCCCG
>DBYV01000056.1:0-1707 GCA_002310995.1 bacterium UBP6_UBA1177
AAAATCTGTTGTTAAAGAAACGAACGTAAAAGTTTATTCAAAGCCGGTTTTAAGTCAAAAATTGTTGTCAGGGATTATCGTTGAAAAAACAGAATCAAAAAGACGCAGACTTATTTTATTCTTTCGGGCAGTTGAGATCGACTCTGTCGGTGCATTTCCATTCCGAGCCGTGATTTTCTTCTTCGACGCATTCACACCAGTCGACTTTCGTGACTCCGTCGGCACAAGTCCATTCCATTTTATCACCGATTTCTTTTCCCCAGCAACCGTAACAAGTTGTGGCATCCTCCGCCCAGCCGCCGTCCCTGCACATCGCAGATAAGCACTTGTCAGAAATAACATCACCTTCGTTGTAAATCCTCCCTTCACTGTCTTCGCACTGAAGCGGTGCTTCTTCGGCAGGTTCTTCGGTCGTTTTTTCGTCGATAGGGAAAGCAGCTTTGTGGTTTTTGCCTTCGTAGTTGATTTCGATTGTTTTGATCGAATCGATTTCTTCTGCGGTTGAAGCGGTGTATTCTATCGGCATAAGATAGCAGCAGCTATCGCAGCCAGCGGCCAGATCAAGGTCTGTATCGCGCTCTAAAATGCTGACTTTGAGAACATTGTTTTCGATTCCTTCAATTTTGTAGCCGTATTCCCAGTCAATGCCGCAGTGCATCTCGCCGAACCAGTTGAATTTAATGGTTTTCTCTGCTTTTTCAGTGACTTCGACATACTCGTTGCAGGAAAATTCATCCTTTTGTTCGGTATA
Source organism: bacterium UBP6_UBA1177 (assembly GCA_002310995.1). GTDB lineage: Bacteria > UBP6 > UBA1177 > UBA1177 > UBA1177 > UBA1177. The sequence goes on from DBYV01000056.1 coordinate 752, forward strand.
AATTCTGTCCCTGAAAGAAAAAGCAGGTTCATCGTGACGGCATTCGCCGACATCGACCGCTTTGAAATCATCTTCGTTTCCGCCTGCGGGCTCATTGCTGCTTTCCGAGCCGCAGCTTGCGACTAAAAACATCGCGAAAACCGCAGCTGACAAAATCAAAAATCTTTTCATGACATCCTCCTTAAAAAAACAAACTTTACATATATTTAGTAGCACAAAATTCATTTTTTATTGAAAAAAAATTATTACACTTGAGAAAAATCAACAACTATTTAATTTTATTGAAGATATTTAAGCAGTTATTCTTTATACTGCTCATAGAAGTCGCCAGGCTGAGGCCCTTCGTCGTATTTTCTAATCCATTCCTGATACTGGGCGGTATTGTCGAGAAGTTTAAGGATCTCATCCATCTGTTTTTTGAACCGCGGCATACGCTTGCTGTCAAGCTGCGGAGTTGCGATCATCTTTACTTTCAGCGGATTGAGCCAGTTTCCCTTCGGATCTTTGATGCCTAAATGAAGATGCGGGCCTGTGCTTCTTCCGGTGTTTCCGACCGAAGCTATCCTCTGACGCGCCGAAACCACTGTTCCGACTTTAACATTGAAGCTGTTCAGATGAAGATAGTAAGTCTTGGTATTATCAGCATGGTTTATCGTGATCTGTTTGCCGCCGAGCGGAGTCTGCTTGACTTCGATGACTTTGCCGGGAGCGACCGCATAAACAGGAGTTCCGACCGGCGCACCGTAATCGACACCGTGGTGATTGACCATTCTTCCGGTTATCGGATGGCGCCTCATGCCGAAGGGGCTCGTAACACGTATCGTGTCGAGAGGAAGCCTCATCGCGCTCGGAATAAGCGCCTTTCCTTTGTCGGTATAGTGCGCGTTGAAAGCCGATTTCGGATCTTCGTCTTCATATCTGAAAGCCTCGCTGAAACCAGCCTGTTTGCCGCGGTA
>DBYV01000056.1:1790-27152 GCA_002310995.1 bacterium UBP6_UBA1177
TCGGTGCTGAAACTTACGATGCACTCAAGGATCCCGACCGTGACAGCGCGGATATTCCTCGTGACATCGTCCCTTTTGACAAGAGATTCGTTGAGAGTCGAGTCGATTTTCCCTTCTATTATCCTGAATCTGCGTTCTGTCGGCAGAGTTTTCGCCGTGTATTTCAGTTTGTTTTCAACTGGATCACGCTTCAAAATGTGGAAAGTGACGATATCGGGATAGTAGACGAACTCTTCGACATTTCCCTCTTTGTCGAACTTCACTTTGAAGTCCTCGCCTGCCTTTATCTGCGTGAGATCGACGTCGTATCTGATCGCGTTGCTTATTTCCATCGCGTGTTTGAGCTGGAGTCCCGGAACTTTGAGCAAAGCCTCTTCTATTCCTTTCTTCGGAAGGATCTTACCGTGCAGAAAACCTTCTGAATCGGCAACAGAATCCTTATCTTTCACGATTTCGACATCTGCTCCGCCTGAAATTTCGGCAGATTCGATATCCTCAGCCTCTTTCTGCGGCTCTGACGGAGTTGATTCCGGTATTGCATCTCCGGCTGTTTCCTCGTTTTCACGCATTTCCGCGTTTTTACGGTGTTCTTTTTCTGCCGTTTCCGATGGTTTAGGAGACGTCTCAGAGGATGTCTCTACAGGGGGTTTCTGTTGTTTCGGTTGTTCTGCCGGTTTTGCTTCTTTCTGAGACACATCGGGAGCGGTCTCTACGGTTTTCGTTTGTTCTGCGGGTTTTTGTTCCGCATTTTTTTGTTCTGATGTTTCACCGCCGCCAGCTTTGTAAAAAACGACAAGAAGGGCGAGCACCAAAACCACTATAGCAAAAACTAACACTGTAATATTATTATGTTTCTTTTCGTTGTACATATACGACTCCGATAAAAAGCAACTACATCAGCCTGAATTTCTCCCGCAAAGCCTTTTCGACATTGGGAGTCACAAAATGGGAAAGGTACGAGCCGTTTTTAGATGCGACCTCCTTTACTATGCTTGATGACAGGAAGGAATATTTGTCGGAAGTCATAAAGAAAACCGATTCGACTTTCGGCTCCATCGCCCTGTTCGTAGAAGCCATAAGGAATTCATATTCAAAATCGGAAACAGCACGCAGACCGCGTATCACGGTGAAAACGTTGACCTGACGCGCGAAATCGACAAGAAGATCGTTAAAAATTATAACTGTTATTGCAGGATCGTCCTTAAAAATCTCCTCTATCTGCTCTTTGCGCTCTTTCGCAGTGAAAAGGTTTTTTTTACTTCCGTTTTCCCCTATTGCTATATAAATTTTGTCAAAAATCGTTTTGGCACGGTTGACAATGTCAAGATGGCCGAGGGTAAAAGGATCGAAACTGCCGGGATAAATCGCAGTCTTAGTCATTATTCTTCCTCATCCTCTTTCTGCTCTTCCTGCTTTTTCTCCTGGGCATTGATTTTATTGAGTGCCTTCTGAGCCTTTTTGTAGAATTCGTTGTTCTTGGAGACTGTTTTCATAACTTCCTGGAAAAGTCTTTTAGCCTCTTCGGGATCATCGTCCATAACATACAGTCCCTCTTCATAAAGGTCTTCAGCCTCCTCTATCGCCTCTTCCGAATCACTTTCTTTTGCAGCTTTCGGTCTTGCACTGGGACTTGCAGCGGGAGCCTGTGGCATACTCTGCTTTATGTAGTAAATCTCGTTCTGCAGCATCTCTTTTTCGTTGTAGTCGTTTGTATATTTAATACAGCGCTGGAAATAGCGGAGAGCTGTGGGCAAATCACCTTTTTCCTTATAGATATAGCCAAGTTTACTCATTGATTCGACATCTTTTTTGTTGCCGGAAAGAACTTTTTTGTAGTAAGTAATAGCCTTATTGGTATCACCTGATTCATAAAATATGCCTGCGAGAAGCTTTGCTGCTCCGTGACTACCCGATTTTTCTGCTTTTTTAAGATAATCAAGGGCTTTGCTGCGGTTACCAAGCTGGAGGTAACTTTCCCCTATCTCAAGATAAGCCTCTCTTTTCAAAGAATTGTCAGTAACTCTGTTGAAATACTTAAGAGCATTTCTGTAATCATCAAGGTTTTTATAGACAACACCCTTCATAAGAAGCAGTTCCTGATCCGACGGATCAATCTTTTCAGCCGCATCAATTTTTTCAACAGCGCCTTTGTAGTCACCGCGTTTTGACAAAATCTTTGAATAAAGCATGTAGTTGTCAAAATTCTTCATATCGAGAACTACAGCCGTATCAATCTCTTTTTCAGCCTCAGGATAACGTTCCATCGTGTAGAGTATCTTCGCTTTAAGATAATATACAGACGTTTTCTGTGAATCAAGCTCAAGAGCCTTGTTTATTGCAGCAAGCGCCTTTTCATACGCTTTGACATGGTAATAGGAATTAGCAAGCGAAACATAGCTTTTGTACATTCTCTTTTCAACAAAAGTCTTCTGCTCAAGCAGAGCAATGACACTATGCCATTTTTTCTCTTTTTCAAGACTGTCAATATAAGAGTGCATATATTCATAGTTTCCAGGATCAATTTTGTAAGCCCTGTTCAGCATCTTGGTAGCTTCAGCATATTTCCGCTGGTCTTTGAGGAATTCGCCGTAGAAGAAGTACACTCTGTCGTCTCCGACTGAATTCTTCTCATCAGCAATTCTGAAATGCTCGGCAGCACTCTTGTAATCAGCGTTTTTATGATCAATTATCGCCTTGACAAGATGATACGGATATCTGTCTTTTCCAAGTTTTTCAAGAACTACAAGAATCTGTTCGAGATCTTTAACTTTATTGAAATCCATCAAAAGAATCTGTGCCTTTGCAATATAAGGTTCTACATACGACGGATCGGATTTTATCGACAGGTCGTAGAACTCTATAGCCTTTGCCTTGTCGCTGATATTGGAATAGATTTTTGCGACACGCGCAAGAAGCTGCGGATTTGTCAGAGTTTTAAGGTCAAGTTTTGCAAGTTCAAGGTATATTTTCTCTCTCTGGCCCAGAAGAACGTAGATTTCTGTTTTTCCAATAATTGAAGCCGCATGTTTCGGATCTATTTTAAGAGCCATGTCATAGTATTCCATAGCTTTGGTCGAATCGGAAATCTGAACATAGAAATCAGCAATCCTCGTTATGGCCTCGGTATCTGTCTGGTTAATTTCAACCGCTTTTTCATAATATTTTATAGCGTCCTTGAATGCTCCACGCCTTGTAGCTATATTGGCAAGCATTTGATAATATTCAGCTTTCTGAAAATCTTCGGCTTTTGCGATTATGTTATTGTCTATCTCTTTGAGAAATTTTTCAGCTTCAGCAAGCTTGTTATCACTGTTCATAAGAATCTTCGATTTAAGAAGATATGCCTTGATATAGTTTGGAGATTCCGAAATTATTCTGTTGATGAAAGCCATTGCAGACTGAGTGTCGCCGTTCTGATACTTCATATTTGCAAGAGCATACATTATTTTGACACTTTTGCCGCCGCCCTGAATGAAGCCTGTATTGAAGAAATTCTCGGCATTTACAAGATCCTGCTTTCCTGTAGCAATAAGACCGAGGATGTAGAAAACTTCCTGATCATTTTTGTCGGTAAACGGCTGAAGAAGTGCGGCCGCCTCGTCATACTGCTTCTGCTCGTAAAGATAAAGAGCTTTTGCCTTGACAAGGTCTATATTCCCCTGTGCCTTTTTCATCGCAGTGTTGATCTTTTCATTTATTGAAGAAGACGATTCAATTCTCTTATTGTAGGAAACAAGAAGATTCATCTTGACCTGACCATCAAGACCAACTGCGCTCGGAGCCGAATCATCAGGCTTTATATACTGCTTTAAAATACCGATACTGTTAATATAATCTTCAGGCGTATCCTTGTCGAGAGCCTCTCTGACATCCGCCAAAGTTCCTGTATTGACAGCTATCTGCTCGCTTATGTTATCAAGAATGTCCGCCGAATTGTTGCGTTTAGTGTAGAAATAGTAAGCCCCGCCTGCAACTATCGCAAGAATAGCGAGTGTAGCAACAGAAGTCGCAACGTAGAACATAACCGAACTTCCGCCGCGCTTTCTCTCTCTTCTCGGTTTAGATGCCGTAAGAGTGCCAGCTGAAGTATCATTGAATTCATCAGGAATATAAACATGTTCGACCTTGCTGACATCCTCATCCAGATTAATCTCTTCCGCTATGTTTATGCTGCTTTCTTTGTTGATTGCAGTTCCCTCTTCAAAAAGGAGAGAATCTATAGAATCTTCCGGCGAATCAAGACCAAGTTTCGTAGCGGACTGAGCTTCTTGAGAAGGAGCATCACTGCTGTTCCATGTTACACCGTCGTAGCTGATGTCGTCTTCTTCCGTGATTTCACCGTTTACCATAAGGTCTGTTATCTGCGATTCATCGACAGGACCGACGACTTTCCCAGTCTGCTTGTTTCTGAAATAAAGTTTCTGCTCGCCTTGTTCAGCCTGATTTTTTGCAGCAGCAGGCTCTTCACCAAAAAGCTCTTTCAGAAAATCATCTGTACCGCCGTCTGAACTTCCGTCTTTTTTGTCGGAAATATTGCTAAAAAGATCATCTCCGCCATCGTCTCCGAAAAGGTCGTCTGCCTCTTTTTTCTGATTGCCTCCAGTTGTACTGTTCATCGGCTGATCTGAAAAAAGATCATCCAAATCGGAAGCTGCCGAACTGTTCTTCTTCGGATTATCCGAGAAGAGATCTTCTTCAAAGTTTGTTTCTGTTTCATTTGCTTTCTCAGGTCCATCGGCAAAAAGGTCGTCACTTTCATCAAAACGGTCATTCGCCAAATCGAGATCAGAATTGTTTCCGCCGTCGAAGGAAACACCTTCTGCATCTGAAGAATGATCGGAACCAGATATCTCGTCGTGGTAGGATGCCATTTCTATCCCGCCGTTTTCTTCATGTTGTTCTTCATTTTGCGGTTCTTCAGCAGGATTTTCCTTAAAATCGCCGTTCAACAGGGCATCAAGATCATGCGCCGCCTTATTGTTGTTTGCAGGCATTGAATCAAAAAGAGAATTCATATCTGAAGAAGCGTTATTATTTTCCTGAACTTCTTCCTCTTTCGGAGCCTCAGGTTTCTCTTCACTTTCATTCTCTCTAAATACCCTGAATTTGTTTCCACAGACAGAACATTTAACAGGAAGTCCCTTTTCAGGCACTTTCGAATCGTCTATCTGATAGTTCGTATTGCAGTGAGGACATACGATTTTCATTGTAACCACCCTTTCAAAGTTTATATATTTGTCTTGTTGTTCACCACATTCAAAAACGATACCGTGCCAGTTCCCTTTTCGCCTTTTACTCCGGCAAAAATCTTTTCGCAGTTATATTTTTTAAAAAGCGCCGCAAGCTTATCCTTTCCACAGGTAAGAATCTTTCCGTCAGCAAATGCGACATAGCCGAATACTTTTGAAAAGTTCAACAAATCAATCAAGTTATCAGTAGGAATTTCAATTTGTGCTGCAAGCGTTTCAAGATCTATTCCGGCTTCGTAAACCGGTTCTGTTCCGCTTTTTTCTATAACATAGGGCAAAACGCCGGCAACAAGCTTGATATGCATGGAACTCATAGCATTAAAAGGCTCTTCTTTTTCATTGGCTCTTGCCGAATTCTTTATAAAGAGAGTAAACGCGGCTTTCGCGTTGTCGGCAAAAAATTCCTCTGCTTCGGTTCTATCCATAAGTTGCAGCTGGGTTTCCTCTCTTGCCGTAGCATTAAAAAGGGATGGCTTTCCAAAGAAACACCCCTCTTCACCGAAAAAATCATCCTCGGAAAGAAAGAAACTTTCACCGTTTCCTTCAAGTTTAACACTGCCGTGCTTTATCAAAAAAAGGTGAGGTGAGATTTTGCCGGCCAAAACGACAGTTTCTCCTGGCAAAAATTCCTTTTCCATTATTTGCAACCCTCTTCTCTTTTTAATTTCAACGAATTCGGGCACTTGCCTTCACATTCGTCAGCACGTTTTATAAAGAGTCTGAACTTATCCAGCGCATGCCCCGAAACAGTGTGTTCGATTTTGCATGCTATCTCGTCTGCCTCATCCTCTTCGAGATTAAGAATGTCTCTGAAAAAATGCCTGAAAAGTTCATGTCTTGCGAGAATATCCCGAGCAATAGCCTTTCCTTCGTCCGTCAAAGTGACGTATCCGTTCATTTCGTGGTTGACGAGCCCTTTCTGAGTCAGAAGTTTGAGCGCTCTCGTGACTGTAGCACGGCGGACGCCGAGTTTGCTTGAAAGTTCCATGTTTCTCGCTACGACTCTTTTTTCGGTAAGTTCGAGGATCGCCTCGAGGTAATCTTCCTGAGTCGAAGTCAGATTTCTGTCACTTGTTTTTTCGGTCATTGTGCTTTACCTCATAAAAATTCAAGGCATTTTTAACAATAATATCAGCAATTTGAGATTTCTCTATGTTTTTAAACTCTTCAACGCGGTCAGCGAATACAATTTTTACCGTGTTCGTGTCGGCACCGAATGGATTAAAATCAGATGTGACCTGATTTGCCACTACGAAATCAAGATTCTTCTTCACGAGTTTCTTCAGCGCGTTTTCTTCAAGATTCTCAGTTTCAGCGGCAAAACCTATCCTGACAGCACCCGGTTTTGTCCACTTCACTGATTCGGCAAGGATATCCGTCGTTCTGAAAAACTCAGCGGTCACCGAGTTCTCACCTTTTTTGATTTTCTGCGCGCTCTTTTCCGGAGAATAGTCAGCGATCGCAGCGCTCATCACGAAAATATCGGCATCTTTCACGTTTTTTTCGACCACTTCGGCAGTTTCAGCCGCAGTCACAGTTTTTATCACAAAATATCCCGGATTGAACTGCGGTTCTGCATTCACACCGATGAAAGTTACAACTCCATCTGATTTCAAAGCCGCTTCCGAAACCGCAAAACCGGTTTTTCCCGAAGAACCGTTCGTCACAAAACGCACCGGATCAAGGTATTCTCGCGTCGCGCCGCCGGTGACAAGCCACTTCAAGCCGCAGTGTTTTACGGGATAGAAAATTTCTTCAAGTTTGAAAATTATTTCTTCTGGCTCGGCCATACGCCCCTTTCCGCTCGTTCCGCAGGCAAGACAGCCTGTTTCCGGATCGGCGAAATGAACGTTTCCACGCTTTTTCAGCCTTTCGATATTTTCAAGATTCGCCGGATTCTCGAACATCGCCGTATTCATCGCCGGCGCGAAAAGAACGGGAGCAGTCGCCGCCGAAAGAATCGTCGAAGCAAGATCATCCGCTATTCCGCACGCCGCCTTTGCAATAATATTCGCCGTAGCAGGCGCAACTATGACCGCATCGACATCCTGAGCCAGCGTGATGTGGGTAATTTTTGAAGAATCGAAAGTTTCGAAAGAATCGAAAAGCGGAGTTTTGCCGGAAAGCGCCTCCCAAGTTGATTTTCCTATAAAATTCAATGAGTTGGCAGTTCCTACGACCTGCACCGAAGCACCGAGTTTTGTGAGTTCGCGCAGAAGATAGACCGATTTGTATGCCGCAATACCGCCAGAAACTATAAGAAGCAGATTCTTATTAAAAATTCCCGAAGCCATGATTCACCTTCACAATCAGACGCAGAATATTACTCAAGTATCTATAATATACAAATATTTTTAGAAAATTATTTATAGTTTGAATTGCCGGACAGCCGGAAAATCTGAATCAACAAAAAATTCGTTTATCGCCATAAAAAATCTTGATTTTCTCCAGCAAATGCATTTAAATTGCAGTTGGAGGTGAAAATAATGATTATTTCAACTCAAATGCTTTTGGAAAAATATCGTGATTACGCAAATCCGCATAGCAAAATCAAGCGTTTGAACGATAAAGGCGAAATTTTTTATCTGACACGCGGACTTTACGAAACAGACAAAAACACACCCGGATACTGCCTGGCCGGAGCGATATACGGCCCGTCATATCTTTCATTCGACTACGCGCTTTCCCGTTACGGACTGATTCCCGAAGCTGTTTATGCCTTTACATCGGCCACTTTTGAAAAGAAAAAGGCAAAAAAATACGAAAATCACTTCGGCACTTTTCTATACCGTGATATCCCTTCCGACGCATATCCTTTCGGGATCCTCATCAAGGAAGAAAACGGTTATTTTTACCAGATTGCGGAACCGGAAAAGGCGCTCTGCGACAAACTCTACACAATGCCGCCTGTAACAAGTCAGAAAGATATTGAAAAAATGCTTTTCGATGACCTGCGGATCGATGAAACCGAATTCGCGAAACTGAATACCGGAAATATTTTGATGATCGGCGAAAAATATCACTGCAACAACCTGAAATATTTGATGAAATTCCTGCGGAGAAACACGAAATGAACGGGATAGTCACCGAAATGCTGAAAAAATACAGCACAGAATCAGTTTTTGACAAAAAAAACGCCGTTAAGGAAATCATGCAGGAACTTGTTCTATGCGGTCTTTCGCGCTCCGGTTTCTTCAAACACGCCGCATTTTACGGCGGGACCGCGTTACGCATCTTCTACGGCCTCGACCGTTTTTCGGAAGATCTGGATTTTTCCCTAACGGCACCTGATCCTGATTTCGAACTTTCGGAATATTTTCCAGATTTGAAAAAAGAACTCGCTTCATACGGGCTTAATGTCGAAATATCGGAAAAACGGAAAACCAGAGAATCGCCTGTCCGCTCGGCATTTTTAAAAGGCAATACCAAAGAACATTTTCTTCTTTTCTACGCATCGGATTCCGCAGCAGCCGGAATTGCAGGAGACGAAATGATAAAAATCAAATTTGAAGTCGACACCAATCCGCCGGACGGAGCTAATTTCGAACACAAATACCGGCTTCTCCCCTCGCCTTACGAAATCACGCTTTACGACATGCCGTCACTTTTCGCCGGCAAAATCCATGCCGTGATATGCCGCGCTTGGAAAAGCCGCGTCAAAGGTCGTGATCTATACGACTACATATTTTATCTTTCACGCGGAACAAAACTTAATATCGGCCATCTGAAAGCCCGGCTCGTGCAGTCGGAAGCGTGGAAAAACGAAGACAACTTCACTGTTGAAGACGCCAAAAAGCTGCTATGCGAACGTTTTGACACTATCGACTACGAACAGGCGAAAAATGATGTCCGCCCGTTTACAAAAGATGCTGCCGCACTCGGTATCTGGAACGCAGATTTTTTCAAACAAATCACTATGGAAGCTGGTTTTTAACCGGAACTACCTTGCTTTCAGTCAGTAGCGTATGCTACCAACAGGTAAGAATAGGAACGGATAAGTCACTATAACTACGCCGCCGCCTTCAGGAGCTGGAAACTGGATCTTTTTGATCTGCTCTGCGACACAGCTTTCGACAACTTCGTTTTCCACCGTAGTTCCCTGCACTTTGGAACTTTTTACGGCACCTGTTGCAGAAATAACAAATTTGACAGCAATTTTTCCGATAAGTTTTGGATCATTTTTAAGTTCCTTTTTATAACACGATCTGATATCAGGCCAATGCTCGCTGATTGCATCCTTAATGACAGATTTATCAAGATTACCCTTGACGACTGGATATTCGTAGACAAGATCATCTGCAGGAGTTGCCTTTTGAGAGTTTTTAGTGAAGCCGCCCCTCACACAACGGACATGGTTTTGTAACAACTTATCGCCCGATCCCAAAGACCCTCTTTCAAAATCCACACACCATGCCTCACTTGTCACAAATGAATCAGTAGAGTAAGACCAAAGAATATTCTCTTCCCCCAGCTTGCTGTAATAGCCGAAATCACTGTTTATTTCACAATAGCAGCTTCCATAAGGATCTTTCCAGCATTTCTCGTGTAAACAGCCGTTCTTTTCGCTCACTCTGCACTCTCCGCCCGTTTCTGTTTTCGGACAGTTTTTGATAAGCGTCCTGAGTTCATCGATATCCGGCAGTCTCCAGTCGCTGTGACCGCCTTCATTCAAGTTGCGGCAATAATCTATCGCCTTTGGCCAGTTCATTCTGTCGAGAGAACGGTTTGACCACTCAATTTTGGTGACCTGATAAAAAATATAGAATCCTGCACCTGCAGCTGATGCAATCAGAACAGTCAGTATTATTAGTATCTTAAGCTTTTTTCCGGAAGATATCATACTCTGGCGAGGACTCTACCCATTCTCTCAAGGAAGTCTTCGGTCTGGAGATGGTCGCCAAGAGTTACTCTGAAGAAACCGGGAAGCATTTTGAATGAGCTTCTGTCGCGGACAAAAATGTTTTCTTTTTCCATCTCCTCGAGAAGTTTCGGAAGGTGCGGATGCTGAACCATGATGTAGTTTGCGCGGCTGTCGAAAGCAGTGATTCCGTGTTTGCGGAAGAAATCCAGCATCGCAAGTTTGCTGTTTTTAACGTCGGTAACATATTTTTCCATATACTGCTTGTCATCAAGAGCTGCCGTTGCCGCAACCTGAGCAAGAACGCTGACGCTTTTCGGGTTAAAAACCTTTGAAAGTTGCGCGATAAGCGAAAGGTTCGTGAGAAGATACCCTACTCTTAGTCCTGCAAGAGCCCACGCTTTCGAGAAAGTTCTCGTTACAATCAGGTTTGGATAAGTGTCGATAAGGTCAAGAACCGTTTCGCCTGCGAATTCGTAGTAAGCTTCGTCAACAATCACGATGCAGTGGCTCGCAATTGAACAGAGCGTCGCAATCTGCTGTTTTGAAAGCAGAACACCGGTCGGGTTGTTCGGATTGACCACATAAATCATCTTCGTTGACGGAGTTACGTTTTCAAGAACAGAAGCGATATCCGGCTTGAACGGATCTGGAGTTTCGACCTTTTTGATGACTGCGCCGCGTGTGTGGATGTAGGTCAGAAAGTGGGTATAAGTCGGAAAAGGAACAACAACCTCGTCTTTTGGATCAAGGAAAACCTTGCAGATAAGGTCGAGCGCATCATCGCTTCCGTTTGTGACAAGAATTTCTTCCATCGCGCGGCCTGAATACTGGGCAAGTTTGCGCCTGAGTTCCTTGCTCGAAAGCTCGGGATACCAGTTAAGCAGATTATCGTTGCAGGCCAAAGCTTGAATTATCGCATTTTTAACGGCAACTGAGGGAGGAAGCGTCGATTCGTTCCAGTCGAGTTTGAGCGGCGGAAGATCGCAGTTTGCAAGCCCGGAGACAATCTTATCGCGGCTTGAAATCGGAGAATAAGGCTCAAGATCCTCTATAAAATTCGATGCGAAATTTCTTTCGGTTCTACCGTAGTAAGCGTTTCCTTTCATCTTTTTTCCCAAGTTAAATCAACAAAAAATCGGCAAGAATAAGCAAAAAATATGCCAACACAAGTGTTTGATTTAATTAAGTTTTTTACTAAAAACAATGTAAAAAAATTTTACACTGGCAAGTGGTGTTAAAAAACTTTTTAAAGTGGATTTTGCTTGAATTTATTTTGAGAAAACGGTGAGAGGACTAATTTTTAGTGCAGGAAACGTCATCGAAGTAAGTAAGGAGGCTGCTGCCTTCAGCATCAAAAAGAACAATCTGAACATCTGAATCGTCGCTGTTCAGTTTGAAAGTCATTGTAAGTTTGGTCCAGTCGCTTGAATTGATTTCAGTCCAGAAGTTCGATGTCGGGAAATAACTGGAATTATTGCCTTCGACATTCGCCGAATAAACTCTTAATCCGGCTTTTGCCGCTGTGCCTTTTGCATAAGCTTCACAGGTGTAGGTTCCCGCTGTCAGAGTTATCGACTGGGTTGTGAAACGCTGATTGCTTGAAATACCCTTGAGCTGAACGGCGTATGTTCCGCTTCTGACATTGTCGGTAACGATAGTGATGTTGCCGGCTGTTATCTGCGTTTTAGTGCCATTCCAACCGGTCAGATCGCCGCTTTCGAAGCCGCCGTTCACGATGATTGTTGCTTCTGTTGAACACTCGTGTGTTGTCGTATTGCACTCATGCATCAAAGCGCAGTCTGCATTTGTCATGCACTTTCCTTCCTGAGCAACACAAGTACCTGTAACTCCTGAACATTCCTGATAGCTGTCATCACACACAACTCCTTCGCACGGATCTCCGTCAATGCAGGTGTGTGTTGTTGTGTCGCAGATTTTGTCAACTGCAGGACATTCAGCTTTTGTTGCGCAGAAGCCCTCTTTCGGAAGACATTCGCCCGTCGCCGGTTCGCACTCAGACCATGATTCGTCGCAGGTTGAGGAACCGCAGTTGTCGATGACGTAATCCTCGGCAAATCTAGGAAGGATTTTGGAATTGTTGAAAGTATAAGCCAGAACGCCGCGGATCTCTGCAAAGTGGGTTCCGACTTCAGGATCTTCAAACGAATAAAAATCGTCATCAACTTTGAGTCCGTTAGCAACGCCGAAAACATGGTAGGAATCAGCTTCTTCAGTAACATCTACGTTTTCGACTCTGACTAAAACACCGTTGTAGGCATCTTTCTGCGCACCGCCGTTTTTGACTTTCGCCGGATCGACCGTTACAAAATCGGGAACGCCTTTGTTTGCCTTGACAACTTCGACACTTTCGACATTGGCAATCTGGAGCTGGTCGTAATAATTCATAACTTTTCCCGAAACTCTGACTTTATCGCCGACATTTACCGCCAAAGTCGATTTATAGACGTAAATTCCGCTGAACTGCTCTTTCAAAGTGCTGTCGTGGTCAGCTGGATCGACCTGCATGAAGAAATTTTTATCTTTGTAAGCCGTAACAATACCTTCGACTTTGACTAACGCGCCTTCAGCAACTGTTTTCTGCTTGATTTCATAAATTGTTGCAGCCGTCATATCACAGGCATCGCCGATTCCGTTTCCGTCAGAATCAATCTGATCCGGATTTTTGTCGAACGGGCAGTTGTCAAGTGCGTTGAGAATTCCGTCACCGTCTTTATCCGATGAATTTACAGCATCGCAGTTGTCTGTGTCTTTTGCAAGCGGGCATGGATCGCACGCGTCGCCTACTCCGTCGCCGTCCGAATCAGCCTGTTTTCCGTTATCAACAGGTCTGATCGGGTTGAAAATATCGGGACAGTTGTCATCGCCGTCCTCGATTCCGTCGCCGTCTGTATCGTCATCGGTCGGGCCTGAGTAAGGATTGGATTCATCCTGGCTTCTCGTACGCTTGGGAACACATGTCGGCTCATCGTCCGGAGTTCCGCAGTAGAAAAGTTTGTACTGGTCACTGTTTGCGCTCTGAAGCTCAGCTAAAGTCTTGCCGGTTTCCTTTACGCACACTTTCTTATTGACATCGCAGACCGAAAGTTTTTCACATTCGTTTGCAGAATCAAGTGCTGTAACGACATTTTCATCACCGTAGAACACTTTTCCGCCTCTAAGCACGAGAGCGACTTTCTTTTCGTGCCCTGCAATTACAGCTCTGTACGGGTTTTCAGCTCCTTTCGCGTCGAAAACAACTATATCGCCGACAAGTCCGGGCCTGATCGCGCCTGTGACATCGAGGATTCTAAGTGCGGCAGCGTTGTTGACTGTCGCCAGTTTCCAGATCTCATAGTCCGAAAAACTCTTTCCAAAGTGGTTCTTGTTGAGATAATCGACACATGCAAGTTCTCTTAGAATGTGCATTGAGCCGCTTGAGAGCCAGTCAGTGCCGAGACCTATAAGAACGCCCTGATTCCTGAGCATTGTGACAGGAGCCGTGTTGCCGTAAAGCGAGACATTCGTTCTTGCAGACCATATTATCGCGGTTTTGCTCTTTGCAAGTTCTTCACCGTCGCTAGCTATGATGCCGACAGAGTGGACAAACGCCGAATTTTCCTTGGCGAGGTCTATTCCGCCGTCCTGTCTGCCTGTAATACAGAGCATCTCGTTTCTCGCAGCCTTGTTGATACCTTCAGAAACGTGCGGGAGATAACAGTCGTTCTGAAGAACGCTCGCAGTATCCATTTTATATTGATCGCAGCCGCTTTCTACCATATTTCCGCTTGAATCACCGAGCGGGAAAGTCTGATAGTGGACGTTTATTCCGCCCAAGCCCTGAGTATTTACGAAATTTTGGTCGATATTTCTCAGGAATCCGTTCGCTCCGCCGCTTCCCGCGATAGCAAGAGTTCCGGCCATAAGCTGACGGAGTTCCGCCCACTGTTTCTGCACAACCGAAGCGCCGCTGTTAATATTTTTCTGCAGGTTGGTGTGACCGTTCTTGCCCTTTCTCCACTCGTGTCTGTGGTCAAATCTCTCAGCTCCCCAGTCGCTCGGCTTGTTGTTGACATAACCGAGATGGTCGTGACCGTTTATCAAAGCGGGCGTTACAGTCGCGCCGGGACAATTTATGACCGTCGCACCGGAAACTTCTGCAGAGCAGTCGCAGCCTGCACATGCAATGAAACCGTCTTCGCCGATCAGGACTTCACCACCGATATATGTTTTGTTTCCTGAAAGAATGTTACCTTTTATGAGTTTCGCGCCGTTGCCAGCTGTAACTTCGCAGACACCGCTTGAAAGCGCGGGAAGTTCGTGACATTCAACTGTTTCAGGAACATCATCGACATCAATTATAGGATTGCCTGTATCACCGGTATCGCAAGTATCGCAAGTATCACCGGTATCGCAAATGTCACCGGTATCGCAAGTGTCACCAGTATCGCAAGTGTCACCAGTATCGCAAGTGTCACCAGTATCACCAGTATCACCAGTATCGCCTGTATCACCGGTATCGCCATCAGGTTTTTCTGTATCACCCGTATCAGGTGTATCAGTATCATCAGTAATTTCATCACCGTCGGTTACATTTTCCGATTTTTTTCCGTCGCTGCACGCGACAAACAAAAGCAGCATCAGAACGAGTGCTGCCGACATGAATTTTTTCATTGAAACCTCCGTATAAAATAAATAAAAAGTAACACATCAAAACTGAATATTGTACCCAAAACACCGAAAAAAACAAAAATTCATTTTATTGTTTCCGCATCTTGCAAAAAAAACTTTTTAAATGTAAAGTCGCGCGAATTTTTCTTTTTGGGAGGTTAATGTGTGCGGTATAGCCGGTATTTTCAATGTTTCAGACAGTGAAACCCTTGTTGCCGAACTCCTTTTTTCGATTCAGCACAGAGGTCAGGAAAGCTGCGGTCTGGCGGCAAGAAACGAGCGCGGAAACATTTTCTGCTACAAAGGAATGGGACTTGTCAAAAATGTTTTGACAGAGGAAATCCTCAAGAAATACAGCGGAAACATCGCCATCGGTCACGTCCGCTACCCGACTGCGGGAAAAAGCGACGAAACCAACAGTCAGCCGCATGTGATCGAGCTTCCTGAAGGTCCGCATCTCGCGATCTGCAGCAACGGCGACATCATCAACTACTACGAAATCCGCACGTGGCTTGAGAACGACTACGGCTTCACCTTCAAAAGCGACAACGACGGCGAGCTCATCGGCAGACTTATCGCTTTCTATCTTCTTCACAAGAAACTTTCGATCGAAGATTCGATAATCGAAGCGCAGAAACAGCTCAAAGGAGCTTTCTCGTCGATACTCATCTACCGCGACAAAATGTTCGGATTCCGCGATCCGCACGGATACAGACCTTATGTCATCGGAACTCTCGACGACGAAGCTGATTTAAACGGCGAGATCCCCTCCGAAGGCATTGTTCTCGCTTCTGAAAGCTGCGCATTCGGCATTGTCGGAGCAAGAATGATCAGAGAAATGCGCCCCGGCGAGATCATCAGGCTCGAAAAAGGGAAACCGATGGTAACAGTCGCAGTCAACGCCGGAAAAACGCAGCACTGCGTATTCGAACTTATCTATTTCTCGCGTCCTGACACAAAAGTTTTCGGCGAAAAGGTTTACGATGTCCGTAAAAAAATCGGCGCTCAGCTCGCAGATTACGATAAACACATGGGATTCGGCGATGACACAGTAGTCATGGCAGTTCCAGACTCGTCGAACTTCGTCGCTTTAGGTTACGCCCAGAGCGCAAAACTCTCTTTCGACATGGGGCTGCTGAGAAACCACTATGTCGGCAGAACTTTCACGAAACCCGACCAGAAACAGCGCGACGAAGGTGTCCGCCACAAATTCAATCCCCTTCCCGACTTCTTTGAAGGCAAAAAAGTCGTCCTCGTTGACGATTCGATCGTCCGCGGAACCACTCTCCGCAAGATTACGAGAATGCTGAGAAATGTAGGCGCGAAGGAAATCCACATCAGGATCGGTTCTCCGAAAGTCATCGGAAGCTGCTACTACGGCATCGACACTCCGACCAGAAACGAACTTATCGCGGCAGTCAAAAGCCACGACGAAATATGTGAATATTTAGGCGCCGATTCGCTGAAGCACATCGAGATCGCCGATTTCGGCAAGATCCTCCACAAATTCGAAGATTTCTGCTTCGCCTGCTTCAACCTTGAATATCAGTATAAACCCGAAGATTACCACCAGAAAGTAAACCGCCCCGACGCAAAGTAGATTTCACTGCGCTACAAAACAGCTGTAGCTGTTACTTTATTTCGAAAGAAGCTTTGTGGTGTTTACCTTCGTAATTGATTTCGATTGCTTTGATTGATTCTATTTCTTCTGCGGTTGAAACCGTGTATTCTATCGGCATAAGATAACAGCAATCATCACATCCTGCTGCCAAATCAAGATCGGTATCACGCTCCAGAATGTTGACTTTGAGAACATTTTCCTCAATTCCAGCGACTTTGTAGCCGTATTCCCAGTCATAACCGCAGTGCATCTCGCCAAACCAGTTGAATTTAATGGTTTTGTCTTTTGTTTCAGTAACTTCGACATACTCGTTGCAGGAATAGTAATCTTCTTTTTCCGTATAAATTCTGTCCCTGAAAGAAATAGCCGGTTCTGCCTGACGGCATTCGCCTACATCGACAGCTTCGAAACCGTTTTCGTTTTCCGAACCGTTGTTGCTACCCCCACAGCTCAAAAACATGAAAACCGCTGAAACAGCAAGCAATAAAAGTGATTTTTTCATGATACCCTCCATCAAAAAAAACAAATAATCATATATTTAGTTACACAAAATCCAATTTTTATTGAAAAAAAATTACCCCCCCGAAAAACTTTATAACTATTTAGTTTTATTAATGATTTTTTGCATTTTTTTACAAATCAGAACTTTATTTACCGATTTACGCGACTATAGCCTTCAAGCGTACAGGATTTTCGGAAAGTCTGTCTGGAACTTTTCATTTTTTGAGGAAACTATCCGGTAGAAGTGCGCTACTCCGCGTTCCGGACACACCTGATATAGTTGCCGCTGCTCTTATTGATCATGTACGAAGTGGTTTCGCCCACACTCCCATATTTGAAATACACGACCCAAGCATAGGAATCGTCAGATGAATGAGTAGTTGAAGACCAAAAACGGTTACTTGTGTTGTTTGGCATATCAGGAAAATATGAATAAGGGGCTTCAGGTTTTTCATAATTTATAAGAGAGGCCAGCTCGTTTTTATTGGGAAGTCTCCAGTCGGAATAGTCTGCATAAGTCGAATCCTCACAGTATTTAAGTGCATGCCCCCAGTTGCCTGTCGTATACTCCTTCTGCCACATCAGACCTGTTGTGGAATCTTTGACTACGACTGCTTCGTTTATTGTCTGAGTCGTAAAATTATCAGATGTCGCAGGCTGCATCTCATCTCCGCTGACACAAAGAACCTGTTTATGGGAGGTTTTCGAGTAGTCAGCCGAATTCTCTCCGTAATACATTCCGGAATAAAGCATAAATACATAAGCATAGTCCGTATAGCCTTTATATTCTTTCGATGTCCAGACTTTATTGCTGAATTTCGGTATTTCTGTAAAATTGGAATTCAATGCAGGATTATATCTGCTGTTGTCAACGATAGTCAGCAATTCCAGAGGATTCGGAACACGCCAGTTGCTTTTTCCCCCGTAATTCGAGTTGTTCAAATCTGCACAGTGGTTCGGTGCATCATCCCAAGTATATGAGTTTTTAGACAGCGACTGTTCCCAAGTCAAGCCTGTGTTGTAGTCAACCACGACTGTTTGCTTAAAAATCGTCTTAAGGTTGAAACTCTGTGCCGTGCATTTGCTCGTGTACTGTGCATCCTGTCCGAAAAGGTCTTCACCTTCTGCCGGACATTCCGGATTTTCATAACACAAAGTCTGACCCGTGCAGATGTTGCCCAAAGGAACAGGGTGCCTGCATTCAGAACCGTTCCAGACATATCCGTTTTCGCAGATGCATTCATATTCTTCCGCATTTTCCGGAATGCATTCTTCCGTTGAATTTTCCAAACCTTGGCATGGATTGCCGACACACGGATTCCACAGGCATTCCACGCCGTTCCAGAAATAGTTTTCAATACAGCTGAAGCCGCAGTATCCGTTGGAGTCATCGATATATTTTGCATCAATCTCGTCTGTCCATTGATGGTCAAGATATTCCATTGTGTAGCTTGTGTGCTCACTGCTCCATTCACTGTTTGCGGGTTTGCCGCTACATTCCACGATTTTGGTGCATTTTTGTTCTTCTTCGTTCCATGTCCCTCCGGCTTCGGCACATGTTTCACCGTTGACCGGCTCAGTATCCGAGTTTCTGACACATTTCACCGGATATGTCCATTTAGTCGGAGAGCTAAGGCTCGGAATACCCATACTGGCACCATCTATATTAAAACTTACTACCCACGCGGCATTAGGAGCTTCTGTATCAGTAGATGATGTATAAAATCTTGTTGACTGCATGCCGGGAAAATCGGAATATGGACCACTGGATTTTTCGTAATTTAACAAAGAAGCCAATTCGTTTCTGTTGGGAAGTCTCCAGTCTATGTGACCGGCGTATTTTAACTTTTCACAGTAGTTTAAAGCACCTCCCCAGGATCTGTTGACCCCCGTTTTCTGCCACATGAGTTTCGTAGTAGAATCTGTTACAACGACATCTCCGTTTATGGTCTCTGTTGTGAATGAGGGCTTTGGAAGCTCGTTTCCACGGACGCACATTACATTATATTTTTTTTCTGTTTTTGTTTCTTTGAAGCATGAAGAATCCCCGTATTGTATGTAATATGCCTTTGCCTTTGCGGGATCACTATAGTCTTCCTGTGATGTCCAGAAACGTGCTGAACTTAAAATTCCGTCTTCGGGAAAAAGAATAGAAGTAGTCGGGGTAAGTTTGGGAAAATAGTTTGTGTCAAATGCCGGATCATATTTGTTGATGTCAGATATAGTGTGGAATTCTATAGGACTCGGTAAACGCCAGTCACTGTATCCGCCATAAGTCAGAGAGTTACAGTAACCTTTTGCGTGACCCCAAAGCAGCCATTGTATTGTGGGAGTATGCTGCCACATCAACTTTGTGTTGTTGTCAAAAACTACTGCTTCATCTTCATCCGAAAATGTCAGAAGTGTAAAACTCTGAGGTTTGCAATAGCCGGCAGCTGCATATTGAGCGTCCTGACCGAAGAAATCGTCACGTGGCGATGAGGGGCATGTTATCAAATTAGAGTTGTCGTAGCACTTGTCCTGATTCGTGCAAATTCTGCCGAGCGGTACAACACATTCCAAGCCGTTCCATGTATATTTGCTTTCGCAGCTGCATTCATACTCTTCCACATTTTTCGGAATGCATTCTTCTGTTGAATTTTCCAAACCCTGGCATGGATTGCCGACACACGGATTCAGGCATTCCGAGCCGTTCCAGAAATAGTTTTCGATGCAGCTGAAGCCGCAGTAGCCGTTGGATAGAGAAATATATCTTGCATCAATCTCAGTGGGCCATCCGCCGTCAGTATATTCCATTGTGTAGCTTGTGTGCTCGCTGCTCCATTCACTGTTTGCGGGTTTACCGCTGCATTCCACAGTTTTTGTGCATTTGTGTTCTTCTTCGTTCCATGTTCCGCCGACTTCGGCACATGTTTCACCGTTGAGCGGAGCTGTATCGACATCATCATCACTTGGTTCAGGTGTAGAATCCGCGTCGTCGGTTGGCTCAGTGTCAGCATCGGCATCATTAGGTTCCGGAGTAGAATCCGCGTCATCAGTCGGTTCGCTGTCGACATCGTCGTCACTCGGTTCCGGAGTAGAATCAGCATCGTCAGTTGGCTCAGTGTCAGCGTCGTCGTCACTTAGTTCGGGTTGGGAATCTGCATCGTCAACCGGATCAGTGTCGGTGTCTTTATCATTGAGTTCGGGTTGGGAATCTGCATCATCAGTCGGCTCGCTGTCAGCATCGTCGTTACTTGATTCCGGTGTAGAATCAGCATCATCGGTCGGTTCACTATCCGCGTCATCGTCATTCGATTCCGGTACGGTATCGGAATCATCAGCCGGAATTTTGTCCGAATCTGTTTCTGACGGCTCGGTGTCCGCATCATCATCGTTCGGTTCGGGTTGGGAATCTGCGTCGTCAACCGGAGCACTATCCGTATCATCAACAGAAGCTGTGTCAGAATCATCTGTAGGAATATCGGGAATGTCGTTGTCGCTGATCGTTTCGTTTTTGCCGCTGCATGACGCAAGCAGAACGAAAATTAATGTAAGAAACAGGATTCTTTTCATGATTCACCTCAAAAATCAGTAGCAACTTCCAAGCACATTAGGATTCGGGGTTGTAATATAACTCCTGTAGGTGTCAGCATCCCAAATTGGAATGAGAAGTGCATTCGAGTTGCTGAAAATGCATACCGGATGGTTTACAGGGTCGATGTCGATACCTTCTTCTTCTATTTTGCTGTCGGTTACAATAGTATTGCCGGAATCCCATTTTACAACGGCAATGGTTTTCCATTCGTTGAGTTTGATTTTGAAATCTTTCGTGGTTGCGGCATAGATATCGGATGTTCCACTTCTCGGAACTTCTTCCCCGTCAACGAAGATTTCGACTCTCGCATCGACTTCGTAAGTACTGTCTTCTCCGGTATAATCAGGATTGCAGCGGTTTATGCCGTCATTGTATTTTGATGAACATGAGGTGTATCCTGCAACAATAAGATACTGGTCATTGATAATTTCTGCATCAGGAGTTCCTATAGGACCTAAACCTATGGTTTCAGGATTTTGGTAGTTGCTACCGCCCCAATAGTTGTCAATATCTAGCGAAGCGTGCCACTGAATTGTTCCTTCGCTGCTGACATAGCTGTCCGGGTGCCCCTGATCTTCAAAAGAACAGTCATCATGACGCCAGTAAACTTCGCAATCCGGATCACTGCTTTCGCAGAAATTGTTGTTTCGTCTTTGTTTAGTGCCGAGAACTCCCTCTTTTATTGTCATTTTATTGTTGCTTGCTGCTTCAAGACTGATTCTTTTAACTAAATGGAGATTTAAATCTATTGCCGAACCTTCATAGAGAGAAGAATATGTTTCTGCCGCTTTTTTGAATCCCTGTTTCCATGTAAGCTGCGCTACAACACGGGCTTGAGGGATGATTTTCGGGATAACCGAAATGTCCGTCGTATTGCTTGCAAGGCCCGTTTCCTTATCAACGGTTTCTGCCTGAATGTTGATTTTGTAGTATTTGGTGCGTTTTTCTTCGCAGTATTTCTGACGGCAGAGCAAGTATTTAGAAAGATTCATGATATTGTTATTTGCCGGTTCGTTTCCACATTCCAGAGCGCATTTCGCCGTATTGAAGTAGTCGTTTGCTTCATTGTATTTTCTGGGTGTTGCAACAATCCCGTAGAAAGTTGCTTTTTTCGGGGTTTCAGGGCTGCTGTCGTAAGGTATCCATTGACCTTCAACCGCATTGATGTCAGGGATTTTGAGTTTCGATGTTTCGACAATGGGAGAAGGCGATTCCTTCATTTCCCATTTGTATCTTATGTAGTATTTGGATTCCCAGTCTTCAAGACATGATTCCTGATTATCCGGATCTGAAACACAGGTCCCGTTTAGACTCAGCTGAACTTTGTCGTTAATGTTTCTGTATGACATCGGCGAGTTGAACGGATTTTCAAAGTTGACACGGATTATCGGTTTCGGCGGCAGTGTTGCGTAAGCATAAGAACTCTGATTTTCAGGAAACTCATAGCCGCCGGTCTGATAAACGTATTTTCCGCCAAGCAGAAAAACCTGACCAAGTGCATCAGCTGCAACCGGACCGTCGATCATTTTATTGTTGCCGCTGTCCTGATTCTGCTGCATCAGGCTGATTTGAGCTGAAGGTGAAAAGATTTCTGTGCCGAGATCGAAATCTTTTATTCTTTTGACCTGAAGGGTAAAAATGATTTGACCGTTGTATGTTCTTGTTCTGTCGGTTTCTCCTGCACCGCAGTTCACCGCGATATGTTTTATCGGATTTTTTCTGCCGGAACCGAGAAGTGCTGCCGATGGTCTCGCACATTCAAAAGGTGATATGCTTTTGTCATAAATAAAGGAATTGTAGCCGTTTTTGCTGAAAACAAAGAAATTTTTATTTGCCGACCATGAGTAAGTTCCGTTTTCACCCTCACGTATGTATCCGCCGACAATTGCCGTAAGCATTTCGTTATCTTCTTTGTCATCCATCACAACGCCTACAGCTGTCGGAGAAATGAGTCCGGTATTTTGAAGAGCGGAATCGTCTCTTTTGTCTCTGGATACTATATTTATCGGTTCGGAAGCGTTTTCCGTTACAAGTTCCGCAAAATTTTCGCCGGCGACAGGAGTTTCTTTTCCTTCGGGTTTATAATTTGTCGAACCGCCGATAACAAGAATCTTTACTGTTTTGTTTCCACTTCCGTCAACTGTCGAAACATCAGCCAGAGCGTGGTTGCAGCGGGCAGAGTGTAATGTAGCAAAAGATTCTGTGACTATCGAGCCTGTTTTAGCAGAAATTTTATAAACAGCATTTGATGCTCCGGTGCCGGTGCATCCGCCGACGATATAGACCTCTCCGTCAACTGTAATTGATTTTGCCTTTGTCATCGGCTGATTGTCTAAATTCAAAGGCGTGTAGCTGTCTGATTCAGGATCGAAAATCCAAAGTGAACTGTTCAGAGTCTCATCTTCTGTTGTGCCGAGACCGACAATCACTTTTCCCGTTTCCGTTCTGTCATCAAGAAATGCTGCAATATGGTCGTAAAGTTTTTTAGGCAGATTTGTAACATCTTTTCTGGAAATATTTTTCATGTTGAAAACGGAGGCTGTCTGAACAATGGAGTTTGTGTCCATGCTGTAACCACCGGACATATAGACATTTCCGTCTTTTAGAATGGTTGCAGCCGCTCCTTTTGAACCTTTTGACTGAAAGAGTGATTCGAGCGAATTTTCATCAGGTTTTGTTCTGTTTGATACGATACGGACAAAATCACCGGGCGGCGCAAGAAAAATTTTTGTATGTTCTTCTTTGACGCTTTCCGCTGCGCCTGTGAGTTTTAATTTGCCATTTTTATTCAAAACTTTGACGAAGATTCGTAAGTAAGGACGGCTTGCCGCCATGAATGACAGATCGAGAGAGTTCATGCCTGACATTTCAGCAGTAAAATTAAAGTCTGAATCAAATGAATATTCATCATCTGCGGATTCTTTTGTATAGACCGAAACGATAATTTTGTCGTTGGCGTTTATGCAGTAAGTGTAGTCTTTCCCTGCTTCTTCTTCCAATTCGAAACAGGTATAATTCGGATCTGTCGGCAGAATGAGAGAAATTGCTATATTCTTTTTCAAAGGCATTGAGTCTTCATCTGACTCAGTGTCCGCATCGCCATCGTTCTCTTCTGACGCAGTATCAGCATCATCTGTCAGATCAGTGTCCACATCATCATCATTGAGTTCGGGCTGGGAATCTGCGTCGTCAGTCGGCTCAGTGTCCGCATCATTGTCACTTGGCTCGGGTTGAGAATCTGCGTCGTCGGTCGGCTCGGTGTCCACATCATCATCACTGGGTTCAGGTGTAGAATCCGCGTCATCAACCGGAGCACTATCCGTATCATCAACAGAAGCTGTGTCAGAATCATCTGTAGGAATATCGGGAATGTCGTTGTCGCTGATCGTTTCGTTTTTGCCGCTGCATGACGCAAGCAGAACGAAAATTAATGTAAGAAACAGGATTCTTTTCATGATTTACCTCCCAATTTCAGTAACAGTATCCGTTTACGCACGGATTGCCCGAGCAGCAGTTGTCCAAACCTTCAATGCACATCTGACCTGCGGGAACGCATTGTGCCGTGTTGACGACAGTCGTAGAGGAACATCCGTAAGTATTGTTTTTTACACAGATAAGTTCACTTGTTTTGCACACGTAACAGTTTGGCTTGGTCGCACCGGCATTGATGGACGGGCAGTTGTCGTCTATTGACGAACATACGGCAGGAATGCATGTTCCGCCGTCTTCGGGGGAATAGATTTTTCCCTGAGCGCAGACTCCGCATGTCGAAATATTCGGGTTCACTTCGCATCTCAGAGCGCTTAAACCTTTTTTGGCATAACAGCATCCGATCGGGCAGTTCGTTTCCGAACAGGCCTGGTTTGAACCGTAGATATTGACGCAGCGCGCCAGTTTTTTGTTGCATTTAAGACCTGAATTCGGGAGTACTGCCTCGCAGTCATTGTTGTTTGTGCAGCCTCTCACGCATTTTGCACCTGCACAAATCATGCAGGAACCGCATTCTTTGTCGGTCGTGCAGGTGTTTCCCTGCCTGTCGTAAGCGCAACCTGAAGGATCCGTATCCGGAAGCGTGTCAGTGTCGGCATCATCATCGTTTTCTTCCGGTTCTGTATCAGAGTCATCGGCAGAATCGCTGTCAGCATCGTCATCAGGAGTGCTGTTGTCCCTTATGCAGATATTGTTCTCTATATCGCAGGTCAAACCGGCGTTGCATGTGTCGTCCGGATAGCATTCGCCGTAAAGTTCGCCCTGCTGTCTGCCGTGATCGCTGTCTGCATCATCATCTGGCTGAGTATCGGCATTATCGTTGTCAGGTTCCGGCATGGAATCGGAATCGCCGTCAGAATCTGCATCCGCCGGCTCGATGTCAACTGTGTCGGCGTCTTCCTCAGTCACTGTATCAGTTAAATCCTGATTTTCATGCTGATTGTCGTTTTTTGAGCTTCCGCAACCGGCAAAAAGCAAAAAAACCAGAACAGCTGCTAAAATCTTTGATCTTTTCATAAAATCCTCCAAAATAAAAAAACAAATAATCATATATTTAGTTATACAAAATAGCAATTTTTCTGACCCAAAAATTCAAAAAAAAAAAAAAACGGTAACATATTGATTTTATTAAAGAATTTTTACAGTTTTTTTTAATTTTACAAGAAATGGAAAGAGATTTTTGTTATTTTGACAAGTTACGGAAAAGAATTTTGTTGGAATAAATTAAATAAACAGCATCGAGCAGCCGTCGGATTTGCTTTCTTCTTTTTCAGCAGGTGCTTCAGAATCAGTTGCTGGAGTGGAATCACCGTCAGCAGTATCTTCAGGTGTTGTACCGGTTGTCGGGGCTTCGGTATTTGCGGCGTCGCCTTTGCCCTCTTCGCCCTCGTCAAAA
>DBYV01000028.1:0-404 GCA_002310995.1 bacterium UBP6_UBA1177
ATCGATCAGGTGAACAGCATAATCGGCGGGCAGTGCACAGACAAAGGGCTTGCATACAAGTGCACCCTCGACGGCAAGTTTGACGAGTGCTATGTCGGCGATGCCATGAAACTCAAGCAGATCCTGATCAACATTCTTGGAAATGCCGTCAAATTCACTCCTGAAGGCGGGTCTGTGAACTTTGAGGTCACCGAAGTTTCCCGTTCTGACGGAAAAGTCGTGCTGAAATTCGTTGCCAGTGATACCGGAATAGGGATAAGCAAAGAGTTTCTGCCTCATATTTTCGACACTTTCAGCCAGGAAAATTCTTCTGCGGCCGGCAGTTACGGAAGCACCGGTCTCGGCATGGCGATCACAAAAAGCATTGTCGAGCTGATGAACGGAACTATCTCCGTGGAAAGCGA
>DBYV01000028.1:458-2710 GCA_002310995.1 bacterium UBP6_UBA1177
CTGAAACAGCGGGCGGAGAAGAGGCGCAGAGCGGCTGCGGGAAAAAATACGGCAGCACCGGAGTCGATCTGACCGGATGCCGCATACTTTTGGCCGAAGACGTACCGGTAAATGCCGAAATCGTGAAAATGATCCTTGGAATGCGCAAAATCGAAGTCGATACAGCGGAGAACGGAAAAATCGCGGCTGAAATGTTCGCATCGCACGATCCTGGATACTACGCCGCCATTCTGATGGATATGCGTATGCCTGTAATGGACGGGCTGGAATCTACAAGAGTGATCCGCTCCATGGAACGCTCCGATGCAGAAACCATTCCGATCATCGCTCTGACCGCCAACGCATTCGACGACGATGTCCAGCGCAGCCTTCAGGCGGGACTCAACGCGCATCTGAGCAAACCGATAGAACCTGCGGCTCTCTTCAGAACACTTGAAGAACTTGTCAAACTGCCTGATTCAGAAAGAAATTCCTGAGCTTTTTCAGTATAAAAACTTATTTTGCTTCGTCAGAATCGATATCGCTGAATGCGCAGCCCACAGCTAAAATCGCGTTTTTGATGCAGTCGGGGCAGCTGCAAAGGTAGTGAGTGCCGTCGATCCCTTTAAGATCCTTACAGATCGTTGCGCCGCAAAGCTCTTTGAATTTATCGACGATGATCCTTGAATATTTGAGAGTTCCGTTGCCTTCGGAAAGTATTCCTGCGACCATGATCGCTCCGACAAGTGCACCGCAGGTCCCTTCCATGTTTCCCATTCCTCCGACGAATCCTGCTGTCAGCGAGGCGAGCTCATTCTCGTCTATCTTTACGATGTCGCCGAATGCCGCCAGTACCGATCTCGTGCAGTTGTAACGGCCTTCCGCCTTGTACGCCGCACCTTTTTCCGCTCTTTCCTGAATACTCATTTGTTTCCTCCGTTTTTAAGTTGCATTTTTATTTTTTTTCGTAGCCGACGACCGGATGATTGACATTCGGATCGGGTTTTATTCTGCAGGTCATGATTTACTCCTTTTTCACAGCACATAAAAACGAAAAATTGTGCAGCAAAATTCAATAAAATCAAAATATTTGGCAAATTGGCACTAAAATCCACCCATCCCTATTGTTGCGGAAAACTTGATCTCGTTCTGCATCAGATTGTGCGAAACACCTACCGCGACCGCAGGGACCGCCAGTTTTTTCAGATACATTTTCAATCCGGTCGAATATCCGAAATTCATTACGAAACTGCCGTCGGAATCCTCTCCGGCGAACTGTTCCAGAAGCCCGTAAGCCGAAAACATCACGAATTTTGTGTTCAGGATACCTACTTCGAGGCCTAAATCGGCTCCGCCCATCTTGGTGGCGTGAAATTTATCTGGCATGATCGTCGTTCCGACAACCATCTGCGAAGGTCTCAGCGTGACCGGAAGGTTGTTCGACCAGAAAAGTGCATACTGGGTAAGCACTCTGAGGCGCGTAACCGGCAGCGGATGCTGTATGGAAAGCTGCAAACCAATGGATTCCGCACAGCTTCCCGAGGTCAGAACAGTCACACCGCCGTCTATGCTGAACGACTTCACCGACATGAACCATTCGTTGAGCGAGGAAAAACTTATATCCCAGCCCAATCCTGGCGTAATTGCGTGAAAAGATTTGATTTTTTCTTTATATTCCGAGTACTTTTTCTTAACGCCTGCATTTGTGTAATTGTAGCGCAGACCGGCGTTTATCTTCGAATGAGCCGTGATTTTATCGCTAACTGCGGCATAAACCGAACCGCTCATAGCGTTGTATTCGAATATTTTATCGCCCGAAAGATTCTTTTCCTCGTTGTCGCGCCGGGTGAACGAGGCTCCGACCGTAAAACCGGGGTGTTTTATATCGCGTGAAGGTCTGCTGTAGGCCATAAGCGCGAGCTGTATATTTTTCGAAAAAACTCCGCCCAAGACATAGTTGTCCCTGATCCCGAACGCATTCGTATCCATCACGAAAGCCCCGCCCATAAAGCCCGTCGAGCTTGAATACATGAAAAAAGGGACCGGAATAAAAGACCATTTTTCCTTAACTTTTATGAAAAGCACTGTCGCGCCGTTTTCATCTTTCTTAAGCGATACTTCGGTTTCGGAAAAGAGTTCCAGCTCCTCAAGAGTGACCTTGACTTCATGCAGATCAATGCGGCTTTCGGGGGTCCCGACATACTTTCCGAGTACCGAGAGCATATAGGATTCCTTTGTCCTTCCCAGCCCTTCGAACTTCAGCGCCGACACAA
>DBYV01000044.1:0-9164 GCA_002310995.1 bacterium UBP6_UBA1177
AATCAGATTTTCGTTTTAATCCACTTTTTCTGTCTGTACAAAACGCAGAAAATCCCGTTTGTAAGAAGCATGGTAAGGGCGATTGTGAGCCAGACTCCGTTTGCGCCGAGCCCGAGTTTGACCGCAAGAAACCACGAAAGGGGGATGCGGGCGAAAATTATCGGCATGGCGACATAAAACGACGGTTTTGTGTAGCCGGAGCCTGCGAATGTGCCGTTTTCAAAGACGATTCCGCCGCACTGGATTATTTCAGCCGGCATTACGAACCAGAGGTAGCGCACTCCATGGTGCAGAAGGTCAGGGTCGGTGTTGAATATACCGACAAATTCTTTAGCGAAAATAATCGAAACAAGCGAAAAAAGCGCGGTCACGAGGCATACCGCTTTGAATGAGAATATCGAGGCTTCGAAAGTCCGCTCCTCCAGTTTTGCGCCGATGTTTCTGCCGACAAAAGTCGAGAGACCCGATGCGAAACCGTGGGCGATGAAGTAGGTGAAAGATTCTATTTTGTGGCCGATCCCCATTGCGCCGATCGCGCCTGATCCGAAAATTGCGGTAACTTTGGCAATGAAAAAGTAGATGAAGGAGAAAAACATGCTCGAAAGCGCGACCGGGCAGCCGAGCGTTATGTAGCGGGTAAATTTGATCTCGTCTCCGGTTCTTTCAAGGTGGATCCATTTGTTTCTGACGATGATGTAAAGGTAGAGGAGCGATGCGATCAGGTAGCATATTATTGTTGCGACCGCGGCTCCGACAGTTTCAAGTCTCGGTATCGGACCGTAGCCGAACATGAGGAGCGGACTTAACACTATGTTAAAAATAAACGTAATGATTTCAACTATTACCGGTGTTTTTGTGTCTCCCCACGCGATGAGGATTGAGTGGAGTGAAAACATCATGAATGCGACAAACGAAGTCCCGATCATTATTTGGAGATACTCGATTCCTGCGGTTCTGGCAGTTGATTCAAGTTTTATCATGTCAACAAGCGGATTTATTAGCGGAAAAAGGACGATCGAACACGCCGCGCCGAGGAGAAATGTGAGTTCAAGCGCCCTCATGCAGTTGCTTTTCGCTGTTTCGATACGACCTTCGCCGATATTTCTCGAAACTCCGGCGACAATTCCAACCGTAACAAGTGCTGTGAGGCCGTTTACTGCCCAGACCATGAAAACCGAGGCACTGACACCGGCAAGAAAATCTTTTCCGAGACGCCCGAGCCAGAACATGTCGACGATGTTGAAGCCGCCTTTTAAGATGTTTAGGAGAATTATTGGTATCGAAAGCGAGAGAATCGCCTGCGAGGGCTTGTCTTTAAGCAAATCGACCGCTTTTTTTGTCATAAACTCTCCAAAATTGCGGGATAAACAGAAGAATGGTGGAGCAAACCGGATTCGGACCGGCGACCTCGTACATGCGAAGCACGCGCTCTCCCAGCTGAGCTATTGCCCCACGCGGCGCGAACTATAGACATAAAAACTCATCTTGCAAGAAAAATCTGAAAATTTATATGTGGTTATCAAAGTTCTTTTTCCGAAAGTTCGATATACTCCTCAAACATTGAGTCGTATTTTGACTTGAGTTCGCTGTATTTTGCTGAAAGTTCGGTCATGTTGTCTTTATTTTCTTCGTAATTCGCCATTTTTTCCTCGATTTCCGCGATTTTCGCTTCGGTTTCAGGGATGAGTTTTTCGAGTTCTGCGAGCCTGATGCGCTGGGAGTAGGTGAGTTTCGGCGCGTCTGCCTGCAAACTTCTCGGTTTTACCGGCTCGTCTTTGGGTTTTGCCGCTTTTTTCTGCTCAATTTGCCTGTTTCTGCGGTTCATTTCGATCCATTCCGAAGCCTTTCCGACAAAACTTTCGATGATGCCGTTTCCTTTGAAAATAAGTAGCGTGTCGACTGTTCTGTCGAGGAAATACCGGTCGTGGCTGACGACTACGATCGGCCCTACGAAGGAGGAGAGGAAGTCCTCCAGAACGGAGAGAGTTTTGATGTCGAGATCGTTCGTGGGCTCGTCGAGGACGATGAAATTCGGGTTGTTCATAAGTATCGCAACGAGATAAAGCCTTCTTTTTTCGCCGCCTGAAAGTTTTTCGATCCTTGTGTAGTGGATCGAGGGTTCGAACAGAAATCTTTCAAGCATCTGGGCTGCAGAAAGTTTCGAGCCGTCGGCAAGAATTATGTTTTCACCTTTCGATTTTACGAAATCAATGAGGCGCATATCTGCCGGAAGTTCGCGTGAAACCTGGTCAAAGTATGAAAATTCGGTGTTGATGCCGAGGTCGTATTCGCCGCTTTTGGGCTGAAGTCTGCCGGTCAAAATGTCGAGAAAAGTGGTTTTTCCGCTGCCGTTGTTTCCGATGATGCCTAAGCGCGTGTCCTTTTTGAAAGCGAAACTGAAGTCTTTGATTATCGTTTCGCCGTTCCAGTCGAAAGAGATATCCTTCATTTCGAGGATCTTTTTGCCGAGCCTTTTGCCGACTATTGAAAGTTCGATGTTTTTCTCTTCTTCAGGCTTTTCGCGCTGCATCATTTTCTGGATGTTTTCGATGCGGTCTTTTGATTTAGTGGCTCTTGCGCGGGGTCCGCGTGCCAGCCATGCAAGCTCGCGCCTTAAAATTGTCTTGACTCTCTCTTCATTTGCGACAAGTGAGCTAAAATATTCAGATTTTTTCTCAAGATAGTAGTCGTAGCACCCTTTGTAGTGAAAGAGGTCGGAGCCTTCGATCTCATAAATTGAGCTGCACACAGAATCCAAGAAATAGCGGTCGTGCGTAACCATGATCACCGCTTTTTTTGTCTCACGGAGATAGTCTTCAAGCCAGACGATCGTGTCTATATCGAGATGGTTAGTGGGCTCGTCGAGCAACAAAAGTCCTGAATCCTTGACGATGCACTGAGCCAGTGCCACTTTTTTCACCATTCCGCCAGAAAGTTCGCCCATTTTGAGGGTGAGATCGCTTATTCCGAGGCGGGTGAGAATCGATTTGATCTCAGATTCGTAGCTTCTCACGTTCAGAGTGTCGATTTTTTCGGCAAGTTCCGCCGCATCTTCAGTGCCAAAGCCGCTGCAGGCGATCTCGTAACGCTTGATAAGGTTCAGTTTTTCGTCGTTTCCCGAGAAAATGTGGTCTGCAATCGTTTCGCCAGGATTTATTTCGGGGATCTGGCTAAGAAATGCGACTGCAGCCGACTTGTTTATCGCCACGGTTCCGCTTTCAGGCTCTTCAAGACCCGCGATTATTTTGAGCAGAGTCGATTTTCCGCAGCCGTTCACACCGATGAGAGCGACTTTTTCGCCGCTTTCGACCCCGAAAGAAATATCTTTGAAAAGGACGCGCTCCGCTTTGATGCAGGTAACACCCGAAACTGAAACTATGTTAGGCATGGTTTTGCTCCACTTTCAAACAATCTAATTTCATATCAAAGCTTTTGAAAAATCTCTGCCGCCGTACATGATGCGAACGATGTTCACGGTTTTCTCTTTTTCTTTTGGCTGATACCAGACAAGATAATTGTCTATCGGAAAAAATCTGATTTGCTGGCTTTTCAGCGGTTCATCAGGAAAAACAGGATGCATGAGCGGCATTTTGTCGAGATTTTTTATAGAATCCATTATCCGTTTGAGCTGTTGTGATGCGGTGTTAGGCACACATAGTTCAAAAGCGATGTATTCGTATATCGCTCTTAAATCGTTGAAAGCTTTTTCTGAATAATTTATCGTCCAGTTCATAGGTTATAAAGCCGTTTCATTTCTTCCGAAACCTGTTCCTCGGAATAAACATTGCCGTTCTCGATGTCCGCAAGACCTTTTGCGATTTCGCGGTTGAGTTCCTCCTTGCTGAGATCTCCGGCAAAAAGCGGTCTTTCAGCCGCCAGCTTCAGCTCAAAAGGGATTCCGCGGTGAATTACAACCTGCCTTAAAAACATGTCAACGGCATTCGACATAGGGATTCCAAGCTTGCTGAGCACCATTTCCGCCTGTTCTTTTACACCGGGTTCGATTCTTGCAAAAACGTTTGAAGTTCTTCCCATAGTATTACCTCCGCAACCAAAACGCAATCTATTAGTATGCTATTAGCTTGCGAAAGTCAAGATAAATTCGGATTTACATTACCGGCGGCTGACCGGTTTCTTCGAGGACGGAGAGCCAGAGCGGACCGTTTATGTCGATTTTTTTGCGTTTCGATGTCGCAAGATCCATCGGGATGTGGATGAACTGGCCGTTGAGGTATCCGACGACCATTCCGGTTCTGCCGCTCATTCCTGCGTGGACCGCCATCTGGGCGAGCTGCGAGCAGAAAATAGAATCGTTCGGGGTAGGCGGGCAGGAGCGGATGATGTAGCTCGGATCGATGTATTTGATGCCGAAAAGCATTCCTTTCGCTTTGAGGTAGCTTTTGATCTTGTCTTTGATAAAAATGCCGATGTCACCCAGTTTCGCGTTGCCCGAAGCGTCGTATTCGATTTTTTCGGGATCTCTGACATATTCCTGTCCTGCTCCTTCTGCTACTACGATGACGCAGAATTTTTTGCGGCGGAGCCTCTTTTCGACCGAATCAAGGAAGCCTCCTTCGCCTGTCATCCTGAAATCCATTTCGGGAATGAGGCAGAAATCGACCTGGTTCGTCGCAAGTGTCGCGTTCGCCGCGATGAAGCCCGATTCACGTCCCATGAGTTTGACGATGCCGATCCCGTTGTGGATCGAAGTAGCCTCGGTGTAGGCCGAATTTATCGATTCGCACGCTTCGGAAAAAGCCGTTTCCGTTCCGAAAGAACGTTCTATGTAGTTGATATCGTTGTCGATCGTCTTCGGAATTCCAATAACTGAGATCTTGAGGTTTCTCTTTTCGATCTCATTGATGAGTGAGATCGCGCCTCGCTGCGTGCCGTCACCGCCTATCGTGTAGAGGATGTTGACTCCGAGTTCGTCAAGTCTGTCGACCATTTTTTCGGCATCCTGATTGCCGCGGCTCGTGCCTATGAAAGTACCGCCCTGAAGCTGCTTGTTTTCAACCATCGCCGGAGTCAAGTGCTTGATCTCATAGCCTAATTCCTTAATCAAGCCTGCATATCCGTAGTTGATCCCGAGGGTGCGCTGGTTGTTGTAGCGGTAGTAGTTCATGACGACGATCCCTCGGATGACGGCATTGAGGCCGGGGCAGATCCCGCCGCAAGTGACGACTGCCGAAGTGGTCTCTCCTGGCTCGAAAAAGAGTTTTGTTCTGGGGCCCGCCTTTTCAAACGACGGAACCTTGAGGCCCTGATTTTGAATAGATTCAACCACGCTTTTGTCGATGAATGCGAGAACTCTTTCGTCTTCGGGGATCATCTGCGATTCGTAGATCTTTTTATTCGAGGTGAGCGGCGACATGAAATTCTGCGCACCCAGCTTCTTTATCTCCATATCGTGCCTGAAAAGCTCGTAATCCTCTTCGTTTAGCCCTTTGATATTGGGAATTTCGACCATTTTTCACTCCTTAAAAAAGTCCGAAACAAACAAAAAACGTTGAATCATAGTGATTTTTAAAAAAATTTCGACTTTTTGACTTTTGCTTTTCCATTAGATACTATTTTTCGTTTTTTCGGAGGTAAAGATGGAAAAGAAAAAATCACTTGCGTCAAAGATGAAAAGACTTGAGGAAATCGTCGAAAAACTCAATGAAAATCCCGAAATAGAAGAAGCTGTGAAACTTTACGAAGAGGGTGTCAAACTCTCGCTTTCGATAAAAACTTATCTCGAGGACGCCCAGACAAAAATCAGAGTTCTCACCGAGGAAGGGGAGAAAACGGTCGATGCCGATAAACTTGGTAGGAAAGATTTCGAATGATATCCTACGGCTTCATAAAAGAGCGCGACGCGAAGTCCGAAATTGCGCAGATCGAGGCTGAACTTAAACAAAAGTTCGGTTTAAGCACCCTCTGGCGGCCTCATCAGATCCACAGCGACACGATTTTTGTTGACGGTGACGGCGAGGGTGACGGAATAATCATCACAAAACCATCGATCGCCCTCATCAGAACAGCCGACTGCATCCCTGTTCTCCTTTTTGACAGAACTGCAAATATCGCGGGAGTTTTCCACAGCGGCTGGCGCGGAACAGAGCAGAAAATCGTCTCAAAAGGGGCGAAAATGATAGCTGAAATGGGCTGCAAAAACATTGAGGCTGTCATTTTCCCCGGAATCGGACTCTGCTGCTTCGAAATAGGGGATG
Source organism: bacterium UBP6_UBA1177 (assembly GCA_002310995.1). Lineage (GTDB taxonomy): Bacteria > UBP6 > UBA1177 > UBA1177 > UBA1177 > UBA1177. Next base: position 6,216 of record DBYV01000044.1, read on the forward strand.
AACTTCGCGAAAGATTTGAAAACGCAGAAATTCCAATGAGTTATGCTAAAGGAAAACTCCACGCCGATTTAAAAACAGCGATAAAAAACGAACTTATAAAAGCCGGGGTTGCGGAAATCACCGACAATTCGCAGTGCACTTTCTGCGGAGAAGGCTACTTCTCATACCGGCGGGACAAAACCGAAAAACGGCACGCCACTTTTGCTGTTGTATCTTAAAATTCTTTAAAAAAATTTTCGCTTGGGCATTATACGCCCAACCTCTCGGGTATAATTTGCCCGTTTTTGTTGTTTTAGGAGGAAAAAATGTCAAATCTTGAAAGAGTCGTTTACATCAACCACGCGATCAAAACCAAAGGTTTCGTCACAAGAAAAGAGGTCTCCGACCGTTTTGAGGTGCATATCGACACGGTAAAGCGCGATATCGAGTATATGCGCGACTTTCTTTCGGCACCGATAAAATACAGGCAGAGTGTCGGGGGATATGTCTACGAAACGCCCTTCGACATGCTTTTCGATTCGCTTGAGGACGCAGTCCTTTACTACATTTTCGTAAAGCGTCTCTCTGATTCTTTCAAACTCAACGGACTATCGTATATCCCTGTTATCTCACAGGATATTTTAGCGAACATCGCGACTTACATCCCGGCGAATTTCGACGAGATCATGGACAACATAACCTACGATTCATCGGATGTAGACTGCATGGATCTCAAGGATTTCAGGAACATCCTCGAATCTTTTATGATGAAACGCTGTGTCGAGATCTCATACATCAACGCCGACGGAGAGGAGAGCACACGCGTTGTTGAGCCGCTCAAACTGATGAATTACCTCGGAAAGTGGTATCTCATCGCATTCTGCCGCACAAAAAAGGCTCTGCGCGTCTTTCTGATTTCGCGTTTTACATCGAGCAGGCTCACTGATAGTGCTTTTGAATATCCCGTAACCCAAAAGGAACTTGACGAATATATTGACGGCTCTTTCGGAATGTTCAAGTCCGAAACAAGCAGTGAAGCGGTGATCCGTGTTTTCGAACCGGCTTATTACTATGTCAGAAACCAGATCTGGCACAAAAATCAGAAGGTGAACGACTGTGTCATCGACGGGAAAAAATGTCTCGAGATAACGCTTCCGGTAGGCGACCGGGACAAGGAGATCCTGGCAAGAGTCCTCTCTTATTCGCCCGACAGCGAGATCGTTTCTCCGCCCGCTCTGCGTGAAAAGTGGCTCGAAAGGATCAGAACGCTCTACAAAAAGTTCTGCAAAAAATAGGAGACTGCAATGGCTGCAAGCAAAATCCCGACAAATGAAGAGATCATCGCGATGATCCCGTCAAAGGCGGTGCGTGAATATTTAGTGAAAATAAACTGGCAGTTTGATGAGCACGAGCGCGATATCCTGCGCCGTTATCTCAAGCCGAAAAATAAAGAAGAAGCTGATAGCATCTATGCCGAACAAAACTATGTCACGCTGCCGCATCCTTTCAGAAAAGGCGACATCGTCACCGTCTGCGACAAAAGATTCAAAAACCGAAAACCTGAAATCGGAATAATGTGGTCTCCCAAAGATGACGAGGATTTCTGGAATTTCGACAGAAGGGCAAAAACCGACCTCAAAGGTTTTGTCGATTTCACCGATGTCGCGACGACTGTCGATTTTCTCTCGCCCGAAGACGGCTTTTTCAGGCACGGGCATCCGAACCCTCTCTGGATCGAATATGCAGAACTTGATGAAGATTCTGCCGAAGCACGCTTTCTCAGAAGCGCGGTAAAACTTCAGAACGGAAACGGCTCTCTCGAAGAAACCGACGAGCTACGCAGCGAATATGTGGCAAGCCGGAAGAAACGCAGAAAAAAATCTTAGGAAGAACTCGACAAAAATCCTATAATATGGTAAAAGAATTAGGTTTTTTGAACGGAGGAAACCGATATGTTTGTAAATGCGGTACTTTTGAGCATCAAAGACAAAGAAGCATCTGAAAATATTATGGAAATAATCAAGTGTTTTGTTGAAAAACTGAAGCCTGTCAAAATTTTTCTTTTTGGTTCTTTTGCAGCCGGAACAGACAATAAAGAGAGCGATTTTGATTTTTATATTGTTGTTGACGACAACCGGAATGTCGCCGATGTTTCCACTGAAGCTTACAAAGCAATCAGATATCTCAGAAAAAGACCTGTTGACATCGTTGTCGGAACAAAAACGAGATTCGACAAATACAGCAATTCAAACGATACGCTTTATGTCGAAGGCGAGGTCGCGAGAAACGGGAAACTTCTGTATGAGCTGAATTAAAGAGGGATCAGCATGGAAAACAACAACGAAAATTTGAATTCGGAACAGAAAATGGCGGAAGTAAAAGCATGGTTGGCTTATGCCGATATGGATTTTCAAACCGCCGTTCATCTGTTAAATGGTGCATTTTATCCTCTGCCGCTCGAAATTATATGCTACCACAGCCAGCAGGCAGCTGAAAAAGCGGTAAAATCCGTGATTGTGTATTTCGGAAATCGCGGCGGACTGCCGAAAGTCCACGACATATCCTTTCTTATGAATCAGGTACATAACTCCGTAAAAGAAAAAACTGGTGTTGAAATTCCTGAAACGCTTCTTGATTATGCCGACAATCTGACAAAATACGGCGTAATGCCTCGATATCCCAATGAAATCGAGGTCGATGAATATATGGCAAAAACCGCTGTCGCTCAGGCCTCCAAAATTCTGGAGTGGGCTAAAGGTGTCATTATCAAATAGTTAATCATCTCAAAAAAATAAAAATTTTTTACCCTTGGGCATTATGTGCCCACCCAGGCGTTTATAATCACTTCCGTAAACTTTTTTTACGGAAATTTTCGGAAAAACGGTTTCGGTAACGCTTTAAGAGGGTGTAGATTTTGCTTTTTTTAACTTTTTAGGAGGAATTCAATGAGTATTTTTGGTTCAGGTTTCG
>DBYV01000044.1:9246-25526 GCA_002310995.1 bacterium UBP6_UBA1177
ATAATTCCAAAAAAATCCCGCAAAAAAGCTTGCGATTTCATCCGCACGGTCTCCGACTCGGAACTTAAAAAAGGCGATGTCATAGGTGTCCACAGGATCGGCGGTGTTTACGACCATTACGGCATATACACCGGACGCGGCAAAATCATCCATTTTTCCAATGAAGGGAGCGATTTCGGAGGCGATATCCGCGTCCGCAGGGCGACACTCTCTCAATTCAAAAACGGTGCGTCGAATGTTTTCGTCATCGACTTCGAAGCTTACCGCGATTATGTCGAAAATCCCGAGCTTTTTGACTTCAGAGGACTGCTCAAGCTCGCTTTTGATGACTTATTCGGCAACGAAATGACTATCTATTCACCGGAAGAGACTGTCGAAAGAGCCGAAAGCCAGCTCGGAAAAGGCAAATACAACCTTGTTGTCAACAATTGCGAGCATTTTGCCGTCTGGTGCAAAACAGGAAAGCACGAATCGAGTCAGGTGCAGAACTTTCTAGAGGCGATTGGTAGCGTAATCATACCGATGTCGTAAACTTACAGAGTCTGATTTTTTATTATCTCCTTGGGCATTATGTGCCCACCTAAGTGTGATAAAAAGTTTTGTTTTTATTGCTGATTTTATTGGTTTGTTCATGGATTTGGGTATAATGCCGCCGGTTGTTTTGAAAAATATGGTTTTAAAATTGACAGCTGAGTGCGCTATGAAGAAGATTGATAACGATACAGAAAGAGAAACGGTGAAAAAAGAAGATATTAGTCAGATAATAGATCATTTGGATTGTCGCCTGGATCAAATAGAAAGATTGATTACACTATCTTTGATCAACGATTTTCTTCCACAATTTGATGATTTATTTGGAAATCTTTCTGACAACATTATAAAGCTTATCAAAGACAACGGGTTTGTTATCATAAAATCTGAAGTCTTTTCAGATAAAATAGCAGTTTATTTAAAGACTGAGAGAAAAGTAGGCATTAAGGAATTACGTGAATTGAAAAACCTTTTTCTGGAATGTGGACACAATGTTATTTTGGTTTTTGAATTAGATAAGGCAACAGCAACTCAGAAACGAAAATTTATAGAGGAAAAGATTTCTTATCATATAGTGGGTAAGGAATTGTTCATATTAAAGGACTAAGGACACAATATAGAGGTGACTTGATGAGTAGTGAAGTGGAAATGCGTCAATCAAATGAAATCTTGAACTTGTTTGGCAATATTCAAACACCGAATGATAATGAGGTTAAGTCGGTTGACAAATTGGATTTTCCGAAAAATGGAAAATTAGAAAGTAAAGAGGTGTGTTTTTACAGAGTTAAACAACTTGCTTTCGATGAAGATTATCCTAGGCGAGAAGCTTTTGAAAATGTATTGCTTTCAATGAATAACCAAGCATTTAATTTTGTATATGTGCTAACCGGTACAAAGAAAGGAATAGAGTTGTGCATAGGTGTAGTGAAAAATCAAAATGAGAATGTTCCGGTTTTGGGGAGTAAACTATCAGCAGTAAATTACGGAGAAATTGTTGCAAATGTTTTTGAAGGTAATTTTAGTGGTAGTGTTCTGGAAAAGATGAATAACTCAGATTTTGATGATCTTGTTGACTCCAGCTTATATACGAATGCAGGAACGATAATTGGAATTCCTTCAATAAATGAAAAAGAAAATGGCGAAAAATACGATTTTCAGGGGATTGATAGACTTGTGAATAGTATGCTTGGCCTGGAATGGAGATTAGTTATTGTCTGTGAACCGGTTTCGAAAGGGGAAATACTAAAAGTAAGAGAGGATGTTTATGAACTGTATAATCGATTGTCGGTATACGCAAAAAAAACTGTTCAACATTCGGAAAATGATGGTAAAACATTATCTTTTGGAACTAGTCGATCAGATTCAAAAGGAAAAACTTGGGGTCGGAGTGAGAGCAAAGGCAAGTCTGGTGATAAGCATAGCGAGACTTCGTCGTCCGGTTGGAATAATAGTGAACAAAATTCTGAAGGTGCAAGCCGTGATCATCAAGAGGGAAAAAATCAAGGATTTAGTATGAATAGAGGATCATCAGATTCAGTAACGGTGGAAATTGCCAATAAGCGTGCTGAAGAACTGATGAAATATATAAATGAAGATTTGTTGGAACGTCTCAAGACCGGATACAGTAAAGGATTGTTTAAAACATCAATATATTATATGGCAAAAGAGCCGACACATGCCAATCGACTAAAAGTTGGAATCATTTCCCTGTTTCAAGGTGATAAATCATCGTATAGTCCACTTTACGCTCGAAGCATTGATTTGAGTGAAAGTAAAAACAAAAGTATATTACGAACATTCCAAAATCAGTATATTGACAGAAAGGCAGCTTCTGATGATGCATTGCTTTTGCTGGGGAGGCCATATTATGGAGAAAGTGTTGGATTAAATTCATATTTGACAACAAGCGAAATCAGCCTGATTGCAGGGTTGCCGCAAAAAGAAGTTCCAGGACTTACACTTAAAGAGGGAGTCGGGTTCGGATTAAATGAAAAAACGATAAAAGATTGTGCCATTGATTTGGGAGTTATGGTTCAAAAGGGAAGAGATTTAAAAGAAATTCCATTCTACCTTTCCAGGGACAGCATGGCAAAACATACATTTATTGCAGGTGTTACAGGTAGCGGAAAAACAACTACTTGTCATAGACTTCTTTCCGAAGCTCATACACCGTTTTTAGTAATTGAACCTGCAAAAACAGAATATCGGACGTTAATACGCAATGATAAAGATTTGATCGTATTTACTTTAGGAAATGAGATGGTGTCGCCATTTAGGATTAATCCATTCGAGCTTATAAAGGGTGAGGTTATTTCAGCTCATGTGGATATGATTAAGGCAACTTTTACTTCTGCATTTCCAATGGAAGCATCAATGCCCCAGATTTTAGAGGAAGCCATTTATAGTGTATATCAGAAAAAAGGATGGAATATAGATACAAATGAAAATGAAATATATGGAGATGAAGCATTTAATCCTAAAGTAAACAGTTTTCCTATACTTTCAGATTTGCTTGCAGAAATGCGGACGGTAGTAGAGGGTAAACACTTTAGTGCGCAGATGCAGGCGGATTATATCGGTTCACTTGTCAGCCGTCTTTCCAATCTTACTGTCGGTTCAAAGGGAAGTATGCTTAATTGCGAGCATTCTACAGACTTTAGCTTTATTGCGCATAATAATGTCGTTTTGGAAATGGAAGAGTTAAAATCTCCGGAAGATAAGGCTTTATTTATGGGATTCGTTCTTAGCCGATTGTCAGCGGTAATCAAAGAAGAACATAAAAAAAATCATGATTATAAGCATCTTACTCTTATAGAAGAGGCACACAGACTGCTTTCTAAGGTCGAATATGGTGACAGTGGATCGAAAAAAGCTGCGGTTGAGACATTTACTGATTTGCTGGCAGAAGTAAGAAAATACGGAGAAGGATTGATTATTGTCGATCAGATTCCAAACAAGTTGGCGCCTGAGGTGTTGAAAAACACAAATACAAAGATTATTCATAAGATACTGGCCAAAGATGATAAGGAAGTTGTCGGGGACACAATGCTTATGAATGATAAGCAGAAAGAGTATTTGTCTGCACTTGAAGTAGGAAATGCAATAGTATTCTCTGAACATACAGAGAAGCCCATACATGTTCATATTACACAGGTAAGTAACACAAATGAAGAACAAATTGATAATCAGGTGGTAAGAAATAGATTTCTGGATAAAAAAGATAATCTGGGCGGATGTTATGAGTTTCTTGAAGTATCAGGATTGCTTAAATTATTTGCAGAAGTTGCAACAGAAACAAGAAAGATGTGTGTTGATGCTACAAAAAACAGTAGGCTGATAAAAAAAGTAAAAGAGGTTTCAGAACACTATAATATGGAAAAGGAAAATGTGTGGCGCAAGTTAATACTGAGGTATGATAATGTGTCTGGCAAAGCCGTAGCTTCAAGTGAGAGCCAGGAAGCCAGGGTTGATTGTTTAGTGAAGTTTTTCTCCGAAGTATTCATTAAGGATGACTTTAGCGATGATGATATTTTTAAGGAAAAAAAAGTGTGTTATTATTTAGCTTAAAGGAGGATTTTAACGATGAGTATTATGTTGACAATTGCAGCAATAGCAGCTGCGGCAACAACAGTAGTAAAAACTCTTGCAGTAGCAGGATTGGCAGTACAAGGTTTGAAGGTAATCGGAAATCTTTTAACAACTTTAGGGAAGGCATTAGGATTAATCAAGCAGGAAACTAAAGTCGAGGATTTGGGAGATAAGGCCATACAAAGTGAGTATAATCCGGAAGATTATGACAGCTATGCTGACTATGTAAAGGCTGTAGAGGATTATGATTTGGATCCTGAAAAATCAAAATTAACTACTGAGGAAGAGAAAATCAAGAAAGGTATGGAGCTTGCTTCTGGAGCGACAATCGAAAAATACAAAGAATTTCCTATGACAGAATTCTGTGTGGCAGTCGGACAGAATCCAGAATACTTTACAGACGCAAAAATGAAAGCTATTGCCGATGATTTGATACAGAAGGATGGACAGTATGTTTCAAGTATTCTGAACTATGTCAATGGCTCGGAAAAGGATAGTGCTAAAATTCAGAGTGCGGTTGATGCTCTTGTAAATGTTGAAAAAAGCGTAAATTCTGGAATTAGCGATAAGGAAGCTTATAAAAATGTTCTGGATGCTAGGAGGTAGATATTATGACTACTACAGTTGGCATACCGGATCTCAAACTTGACACGCTTAGCCTTGCAATTGAAGGATTAAAAGAAATAGGAAAAATAATATTTGCTATGGTAAAGATTATTGGTGCCATCAAGTCCGATATTGATATTAAGGATATGGGTGACAAGGCGCTTCAGGCGGAAGCAGACGGAATTACACCTGAAAAGTATGATACCTATTCTGATTATGTTGCAGCCTTAGACGGTTATTTTGTCGATACGGAAAAATCCACGAAAATATCGGATGAATTGAAGGAAAACAAAGGTGTCGAAATTGCAGCGCGCCTAATGATTGAAAAGTTTGCAGATCTCCCGATTGTTGATTTTATCAAAAGTATTGTTGATAATCCTGAATACTTTAAAGATGGAAGGATTGAAGCTTTCGGTGGGATTATTAACGAGAACAAGGATTTTATCGCTGATTTTGTTGGATACGTATTCGGAACAGAGAAAAATTCGGAGAAACTTAACAGTATTAGCGAAACTCTGGTTGCTGTTGAGAAAAAAGTACATCCGGAAGTAAGCGAAAAGGATGCTTATAAACAAGTAATGCAGTTGCGCAGATAGGAGAATAATGTATGCAGACTTTTTATGTAATTATTAAGAAAGATTACTTGTTGATTTACGAGAAAAAAGGGGATGTATATGAAAGAGTATATTTGAAAGGAAAGCTTGAATATGCATATAGTGTGAATAGTGCGAAAGATTGTGCTGCAAGATGTTTGAATACAATCTTCGATGAATATAATCTTGATACGATGGGTGAAATAGATTTGATAGTAATAGACAATGAAGATGAAATCATTACTAATGCTATGTCGGACGCATTCGGAGAGAATGTTAAAAAGCGTATTAAGATAGAAAAATTGATGTCAGAAGTATCGGCAAGTATTGGAAGAGACAAGAAACTCCGCATTTCCGAATATGGAATTAATTATGATGGCAAGAAATACCTTGTCAGAGACGGGAAGGTGGAAAAAGAAGAATTCAGCTTGTTATCATATACTTTAACTGATGATATGCTTATGAAATTTGTCGGGTAAGTGATTGAATTATAAACTGATGAAGAACATTTGCAGCTGATAAAGGAAGCGGCATAAAGAAATGAAGCAGGGAGGTATGCAATGAATCAAACAATGAAATGCCCGAACCCAAAATGCGGCAAGGAAAACACCTCTACCAGGTATTTTTGTAAGGAATGCGGAGCCTTATTGAATCGTTCGGCATTTCCGGAAGCGGGTTTATATGAAGATGCAGAACTTAAAGTAATGCGTATCATTGAAAATCTGAAACTTACGCCTCACAGTAAAGTTCTTTGGGATGATACGGTGGATCTGTATACAAAAAAAGTCGAGAAATATCGTGCTATTATGAATCTTCCGGAAATGAAGTCCGATGGTGACGTCGGAGAAAAGATGACTGATTTTTTGGAGTTGTGTACAAAGCCGGAATTTCAGATAGCATTTGTCGGCACAATTAAAACCGGCAAGTCCACATTGATCAATGCATTGCTTGGACATAATTATGCATCTATGGCGGTAACACCGGAAACAGCGGCGCTGACAAAATTCAGAAGTAATCCCAGAGACTATGTTCGAGTAACATTTTATTCAAGTAGCGAGTGGAAAGAGTTGTGGGCTTCAAGAACCTCCGGTGCAGATGCGTTTATGAATGAATATAATGAATTGAATGCAGATGCTGTGAAAGACAAATGGGTAGGACATGAAGCAATATATAAGGAAATAGCAAATAATGAAATAAAAAATGAATTGGCTAAATGGTCTTCTTCAAAACACGCCGAACACTATTTCGTCAAGGAAATTGAAGTCGGTATCTCTTCATTGCCTGAAGACTTCCCGAAGCAGGTTGTTTTTGTTGATACACCCGGCTTGTCGGATCCTGTTGCGTATAGATCTGAAATCACGAAGCAGTACATAAGGAAAGCAAATGCGGTTTTTGTATGTGTTGATGCGCAGAAGGTTCAGAAGGAGGAGATAGAGACTATTTCGTCGGTATTTTCGTTTTCTTCACATAACAAAAATAAGGTTTATATTATTGCTACACACTGGGATAAGCTGAATAATCCAGAAGGTGATTGGATAGACCAGAAAGAATGGCTGAAGAAGAGGCTGACTGGAAAAGGTTTCTTTGATAATGATGAAATGGCAGAAAAAAATATAATGCATTCGGCTGCATATATTTACAATCTGTGCAGAGACTACGATGATATTAACGGTCAGGAAAAAACAACATTGATGCAGTTTGCCTTAGGCATGGGAATGGACATAGATAAACTCAAAAGTTTTATTCCGGATATGCAAGAAAAAACAAATATCAAAAGCATTCTGCGGGTAGTAACAACAGAACTGGCAAGAAATTATAAGGTTTTATTATGTCAGGATATAGAGAGGAAATATCTGGATATTATGCACATTCTTAAGCGAATCGCACAAGAGGAACAGGAAGATATTTCAGGAATTATCGAGGTAACATCAGCTGACATTGAAAAAATGAAAGCAAAGATCGAGGAACAGAAGAAAAATTATGAAGAAATTAAGAATTGCAAAGAACAGTTGGAAAAGATTTTAAAGACGGTGGAAGCGAAAACTAAAGAGCGTCTTGATGAAATTCTCTCGATTTTAAAAACATCGTCTGAGAGTAAAAAACAGAAATGAGAATAAGTGAAATCGCAAAAGAATGCGGGTATGAATTTTGCGGTGATGATATTGATGTTATTTCAATACGTTTTGCGGAATGTGCCGGAGATGACAGCATAGCAATTATAAAAAATCCTGATTGTATTGACGGTATAGAAGCCAAATGTATTTTAATTCAACCAATGTTGGTAAAAACGGATAAGTCAATTATTTTTGCAGGAGATTCACTGGATTTGGCATCTATGAAAGTCGCCGGAGTTTTGCAAAAAGGAATATCTCGGTATTCGCAAATAGCTGAATATAGACAACAGAAAAATTATTATGTAGGGAAAAATGTTTTAATTGGTAAAAATACGTTTGTTGCTCCTAATGTCTGCATTGATAATAATGTTGTTATTGGAGATGATTGCTATATATCTGCAAATTCACATATCGGATCTGGGGTCATCATCAAAAATGGAGTAAAGATCGGTGACGGTTCAACAGTCGGTGCAGACAGTTTTTATCATTACTATGATGATGGTTTGCATGAATTCAATGGACTTGGGACTGTTATCATTGAGGAAGACGTTTCTATTGGCAATAAAACAATTATACAGAGGGGAACATTTTCCGACACTATTGTTGGGGCTCGTTGCAAAATCGGAAATTTAATTGATATCGGACACGATGTTGTTATCGGGCATGACTGCAAAATTGTTTCGCAAACAGGCATAGCATCTAATGTCAGGATACGAGACTATGTGACAATTTATGGGCAAGTTGGCATTGCAAACAATATTTGTATCGGTGAAAAAGCGATAGTGTTTGCCAAATCAGTTGTCACAAAAGACGTTAATGACGGTCAGCATGTATCGGGAATGTACGCCATGGATCATGTTGAGGAACTAAAGTTACAGGCTAAATTAAGAAGATTATAGGAGGGTAGAGATGGGCTGTGCTAACTGTGGTTTTTGTTGTGTCATGGACAATGCTGTAGGCGATTTTATTAGAGATCTTTTCAGGGATAGTGGTGGATGCGGCTATCATCCAGGACCATCCGAAACTGAAGCACATGCAAAGAAAATAGCCGATGAATTAGCGGAAATGAAAGAAAAGATAGGTAAATCTTCCGAGGCAATAGAACAAAAAATCATAGATGATATTGGTGAATCAATAAATGATTTGATAAAGATGCTTGAAAATGTGAATAAGGAGCGGTTTGGAAATAAATCTTTAAATATAAATATCAGCGAAATCCGAACCAATAATGAGAAATTAAAGAAAGAAGTTGTCGGATATATTGGTGAAATCATGAATGACAGACTTGTTCTTACAGACAAAGAATTATCTGTAATTCTAGCTGAAAGAGATGATAAAAAAAGGGGAGAGAATTTTGATGCGTTTTGCATAAGAGTAAAAAAACAGGCTTTAGATGGATTAGGTAAAAAGATAGAGACAACTGTGCGCGAACAAGAAAAGATGATCCGGCGAGAAATAAAGGCAAGACTTAATGAGGTCGAACAAAAAATGGAAGCTGCAATGAAGGCTTATACTGATATTGTTAAGTTGAAGGAAAAAGATGAATCGAAAATAGCGGCGGAACAAATCAAGTATATGTATCGGTATGAATTATCCGAAATATTGTTGGATCAATTAGGAGAGTAGGAAGTGTTCTTTTTTAGAAAAAAGGAGCTATTGGAAATTGAAAGCAAAATTGATGCTGTAATAGAACAACAAGTTGTAAGCACTAAGAAGTATGAGGAAATAATCATTCATCTTTCACAAATCGAGAATAAAATCAATGCCTTGGAGACCGGGATTTATAACTCTTTTGACAGGATGGCTCAAAGTGTGCAAGAAAATACAAGTGCGCTTTCAATGCAAATAACAAACTTTCGAGATAGCATTAAAAATCTTTCTGAAACTCTCCATACATTATCGGAAGCTAATAAAGAAGAAACATTAACAAAGATCCAATCAGTGATTGATGAACTGACTGTTGTTAAAACTGCGGCTTTAAATGGTCAGATAGAAAAAACTACAGAGATTATTGAAGTTATTAACAGATTATACGATCAACTTCAGCAATCCGTCAATAAGGATGGAAATGTAAGTAGAGAGAAAATCAGTGCTCTGAATGGTGAATTGATTAGTAGACTGGATATGTTGGATTCTTCTTTGCGCCTTTTGCTTTTGAATAGTGTGATGGAACAAATTAAGGAGTGATTTTCATGGATATCATTATTTCTGCAAATGATGAAATAAAAAAACTGATTAATGAAATTCAGTTGAATGATGAGAATAAAATCAACCCCGAAGTGCTTCAGGAGATACTTGTTTTGATAGCTAAAGGCAAAGGAAAAGATGAGATACAAAAAATCTGAATTCAATTATATTCAAAGAAATGGTGACTATTATCTGATTTACAATACTTTATATAATTCGCTGGCAAGATTATGTGAAGACGAGTTCAACAGATATAATAAATTGGCAGATTCGGAAGATGAGTTCAGTAGTCTCATGGCTCAAAATGGATTTTGGGTAGATTCGCTTGTTGATGAAAAGTCTAAATATCTAGCTTTTGCCGAAGCCTATACTCTGTATGCGCCACGTCCATTGAGTATTACGCTTACTACAACCTTGAAATGTAATGCCAGATGTTCATATTGCTATGAGAAAGGGGTAAGACATACTGATATTAAAGAAGGCTCTGAAGATAAGATCATTGATTTTATCAGGAAACATAATAAAACCAATGAAATATATTTGATTTGGTTCGGTGGAGAACCATTGATGAATATTCCGTTTATGGATTCTTTATGCAATCATTTAATTGAAGAAAAAATATTTTTTTCTTCTTATATCATTACAAATGGAAGTTTACTGGATAAAGAAATTATCGAAGCAAAGTTCCGTTTTTGGAATATCAAAGGGATGCAAGTAACGCTTGACGGAACTAAAGAGGTATATGAAACAATCAAGAATTATAGAAGATCAGGCGAGGGAGGGTTTTATTCAATTCTAAATAACATAAGAATAGCTGCTGAAAACGGCGTACGTGTTAGTTTGCGCCTTAATATCGGCCGTGATAATAAAGACAGTATACTTGAACTCTTAAAGGAGTTGGATCACGTTTTTTATCGATATGACAATATTGTTTTTTATCCGGCATTTGTTACCGGTGAAAAAGAAATATTATCGGAAGAAGAACGGGTGGATTTTATTAGAGATATGCTTCTGAATATGAAGAATATCAATAAGCTCACTGCTAGTACGAAATTTTACTCATTACCGAGAATGAATGCTTGTAATAATGGAAATCCTTATTCTTTTTCTATTGATGTAGATGGCAATATTTATTTCTGCGAGCATTATGTAGGACAAGAGCATCATCGCATCGGCGATTTAGAGAAAGGGTTGTTGACTGATGATTCAAGAGGTATCGATGTCGTGTTTAGAGAAGAATGTAGGAATTGTGTATTTCTGCCCAAGTGTTTCGGTGGTTGCAACGCAAATTATGTTGAAGGGGATATTCCTTGTATGATCGAAAAATACGTCATCCAAGCATATTTGCAGATTTTATAAATTTTTTAAGTAAATTGAGAGCCTTCTTTCCGCAAAAACTCCTGCTTTTTTATAAATGTACCGGTTCTTTTTCCGAATAGTCATTCTTCATCCAATTCAATGAGCAAAGTACCTGCACCTGCAAACCTAGCAAGCGAAACTGCATTCGAAAGATGTTTATACGCTTCTTTCTTAATCAATTTGTACTGAGTAGTATGAAAAAACGATCAAAAAACAAAAATGATTGTTTTATTGGTAATCTGAATCCACGCTCTACTTGAAACAAATTTCTGTTTCTCGAAAAAAATCTGATTTTTTCTCCCCTTGGGCAGCATACGCCGTTTATCTGTTTATCTCAGGAACTAAAGTTCAAGACTGCTTCCGTTAAGAAGGAAATCGAAAAGACCTATTGTTGTGATCCCGTCATTATCGCGCTGCGGTTTTATGACATCCTTGACGACGATGATTTTTTTGAAGTTATCACCGATATTTTGCAATGATAATTTTTCCTGCTGCTCCTTTTCGGAAGACGGGAGCGCAAAAGCAGACTGGAGATAATATTTTTTGCTTCCCTGAGTGGCGACGAAATCGACTTCATAACGGTTGCGCTTTTCTTTGCCTGAGGCATCTTTTGTACGTTTTTCAACAATGCCTACATCAATGTTGTATCCGCGGAACCTGAGTTCGTTGTAGATTATGTTTTCCATAATGTGATTTTCTTCTGTCTGTCTGAAATTCAGCAGTGAATTGCGGAGTCCTATGTCTTCAAAGTAGTATTTGTTGGGTGAGCCTATATATTTTCTTCCTTTGATGTCATAGCGGTTTACCTCGGTTAGAATGAAAGCATCTTTAAGATAGTCGATATAATTCAGAACTGTATTAATGCTTATGCTTGAATTTACTATTGATTTGAAAGTCTGCACGATTTTTGTCGGATTTGTGAGAGAACCTGCGGCGGAAGCGAGTATAAGCATAAGATCGTTTAGTTCCTGTGATTTCCCGATTTTATTTCGTGCGATTATGTCTTTCAGGTATGTCTCCTTCAAAAGATGCTGGAGATAGTTCGATTTCTGCTCATCAGTCTGCATTGACAGAATAAGCGGCAGACCGCCGTAAACGGTATATTCGGCCCATCCGTGGTAAATGTCACCGCTGTATCCCTGCATGAATTCGGAAAATGTGAACGGGAGGATGTGTATTTCATCGCCTCTGCCGCGAAATTCGGTCATTACATCAGTAGAAAGGAATCTTGAATTTGAACCTGTAACATATATGTCAACATTCGGAAGCCGCAGAAGACCGTTGAGGACGCTGTATATTTTTTTTGGTTTGTCAGGATTTTTCAATTCGTCATCGCTGATTGCAAACTGGATTTCGTCTAAGAGGATGTAGTAGTTTTTGCCGGTGTCGGCAACAGCTGAACGTATATAGGCCGAAAGAGCCGAAGGCTCACGAAGGTTTTCATTCAAGTCATCATCAAGCGCGAGCCTTATGATACACGATTCTTCAACTTTTACTGAAAGGAGATATTTATAAAAAAGGTTGAAAATCAGGTATGATTTGCCGCAACGCCTGATACCGGTGACAACTTTTATGAGTCCGTTGTTCATTCTTATCACAAGATCGTTAAGATATTTTTCGCGCTTTATTTCCATAAAAAACACCTCGCTGAATAAAACTGCCGTTTTCGGCAATTTCGTTCACTACATAAATTTGTAGATTAAGTCAAGATATTTTTTATGTTTTTTCTTGTTGCACTGATATTAAAATGAACAAAACTGCCGTTTTCGGCAATTTCGTTCAGTGAAAAAATGGTGGCGAAGAAAAAAATTTCTCCCCTTGGGCAGCATACGCCCACCCTGCTGTCTATAATCTCTTTCGTCAACTTTTTTTATGGAGGAAATTATGACAAGTTTATTTGAAGGCATTGCAGAAGCAATGGAAGGCATTAATGAAACGATGAATGTAGAGGCGACGGAAGATGAAAACGAAATCATTGAAAGTTCGGGAAGTGATGACGCAGCGGAAGATTCTGCCGGTTCCGAATGCATTGGCGGCGAGTCCGGTGAAAACGAAGAGAGCAAAACCGAAGAGTGCGGCGAAGAAACCAGCAGCGGAGAAAACGAGCCTGGTTTGATCGAGAGTATTTTCAATTTCATCGACACGATGAAAAACGATGAGGTGTCGCGTGAGGTCGCTTTCGAAGAATTCGGGGAAATGTGCCGCGACTCAATCAACGAACTCTGTGACATCCTTAAGGAATTTCCTAAGATTTTCAGTAAAGAGTAAAGTCCTATTTTCACCACACTAAAAATCCAATAAAATCAACAAATTTTGCGAACCTGTAAGCCTTGACTAAAAAATGACGTAAATTTACTAGTCTGATAGCATTTTTCCGTCAAAATTGAATTTTACAGAATCGCTGGATTAACAGAAAGAAGTTGACTTAACCGACGAAAATCACTCCGAGCGGACGCAGCGGACCTTTAGCTGGTGAGATTTGTCGTCGTCATCGACTCCGCCTTCGTAAAAAACTACTCTCCAAGCAAAACCGGAATGGTTTGCGTGTGTTGTAGACGACCAGAAATCCTGTCCTTCCATATCCGGGAAATCGGAAAAATCCGTATCGGACTTATCGTAGTTGAGAAGCGATGCAAGTTCGTTTTTGTTGGGAAGTCTCCAGTCGGAATATCCGGCATATTCGAGGTTTTCGCAGTATTTCAGTGCTCTCACCCAAGTGTATGACGTAAAATCCTCCAATGTTTTCTGCCACATCAATCCGCTCGTTGAATCGGTAACAACGATATCACCTTCTATTGTTGAAGTCGTAAACGATCCTTTCGCAAGTTCGTTGCCGCGGACACATACCACATTCAGAGACGAATCCTGATCTATATCGTCGAACATATTTGTCTCAATAAATCCGTAGTAAAGGTTAAACAGGTGAACTTCGTATGTCCGATAACTTTTCGATGACCAGTAATAAACGGAGTTGGATGAGGATGACATACTCGTGAAATAAGAAGTGTCCACTGCCGGAGCGTATCTGCTGTGGTCAATAATTGTCAGAAAATCTTCGGGATCAGGCAGTCTCCAGTCCGAATAACCTGAATATGTGAGATTCGAGCAGTAATTTTTCGCTCCTTCCCATGTGTATTTGGTTGTCGGCGCATTTTGCTGCCATTGCAAACCGGTGTTGTTGTCAAAAACAATTTTTTGGTTTTGGGAAGTTTTGACAGTGAAACTTTGCGGCGTGCATACTCCAAGGGCTGCGTAGTATGCATCCTGTCCGAAATAACTTTCACTTGATGAAGCTGGACATTCTGGCAGCTGATAGTCGCCGTTATAGTAGCCATAGCATGTTTCCTGATTTGTGCAGATATTGCCGATGGAAATCTGTTTTTTGCACTCGTTTCCGTCCCAGAAGTATCCGTATTTACAGCCGCATTCATAATTCTGCCATGAAATGGCTGTGCAGACTTTGGTGGAATTTGCGATTTCATTGCAAGGTGCATAGTCACACGGATTTGTGCATCCCGAATTATCCCAGAAATGGCTGCTGTCGCAATTATACACGCATGTTCCGGCTGTCATGCCGTAGGTCGAATCGTAACTTTCAGGGATCCATTCCGAACCGTTCCAAGTCTGAGTGAATTTTCCGTCGGCACCGCTGTCGTTCCAGACTGAATTTGCCGGTTTTGAAGAACAAGCTGCCTGTCGAGTTGCTGGAACACATTTTGAGGTTGAACTGTTCCAATCGTAATTTTTATCGCACTTAAACCTGCATTCCGCACTGCTCGGATTCGTGTCGTAATTTCCGGCAGTTGCAGGAGCCCAGTCAGAGCCGTTCCAGGTCTGCGTTATGCTTGAAGCACTGTTCCAGACTGCATTTGCAGGAAGTCCTGTGCAGTCAGCTGTTCTTGTGTCGGCTACGCAGCGTGAGTTTTTCCATGAGTAGTTCGTGTTGCACTTGAAGCGGCATTCTGTATCGCTGCCTTCTTCGTTGTAGCCTGCGGTCGTTGCAGGAACCCAATCTTCATCGTTCCAGGTCTGTGTTATGCTTGAAACGGTATTCCAGCTTGCATTTTCAGGCAGTCCGGTACATTCCGCACTCCGCTTTGCGTTTACGCAGGCACCACCGTCCCATTCGTAGTTTTCCACGCATTTAAACCTGCATTCCGTTGCGCTTGTCTCTTCATTGTAGCTTGCAGTTGTTGCAGGAAGCCACTCACTTCCGTTCCAAGTCTGAGTGATTGCAGGATCCCCATCGTCGTTTCGAATTCCTGAATCCGTGTTCCATTTAGCTTTATCCGGAAGTTCCTGGCAGTCATGTATTCTTTCAGTTCCTTTTACGATCCTTGTGCAGCGTACATACCTGTAGTTTTCTTTGCCGTCCATATAGATCCCGGCATTGCTGAAATCGACATACCAAGCGTTTTGATCATGGTTCGAAAGGGATGTCGCCGACCAGAGCTGGTTTGTATCACCGAGCCTGCTGTAGCTTCCGTCTGATTCCGGAGAGCATGCCTGACAGCTTTCATCCAGACAGTAGCCGCCTGCGCAGGTTTCCGAGACAGCACATGATCCGCCGGTGATCGTTCCGGGGCAGCTCTGAATCAGATCCCTGAGTTCTTCGATCGTCGGCAGATGCCAGTCAGACTGCTCGCGTTCCGTCAGATTCTGACAATAATCTTTCGCTTCCTGCCAGTTCAGTTTGTTTGAGGTTTTTACAGACCAGATAAGCGACGAATTCTGCTGGCTGCCCGGTTTTTCTTCCGTCGATTTCTCTCCGCATGATGCCAGAATCAAGGAAAAGAGACAAATCGTGATAAGTAGACAGATATTTTTCATTTTTCGCCTCCTACCAGTTAAGTGTCAGGTAAATTGAGTTCTCAAGCGGGTTAGCACCGAAGGAAACTTTTGTTTTTTTCGCCTCCTTTTCTTCTTCGAACTCTATGCTGTAAAACACGATTCCGGTTGTTATCAAAGCCGCGCCGAGAGCAACTCCGGCAGCTCCGAGAGCCATGAACATTTTTCTGTCGTCATCGGCGTTTTTTGCCTTTTTTCTGTATTTTTCGGCTTCTTCAGGGAAAGTGGCGTTGTGGTATCTTTCGGTATATTTGTCGTGCCGGTTCTTTGAATCGCTCATTTCATATAAGGAAAATCCGCCTAAACCGCCAAGAACGACTCCCGAAACAAGCGTAGTTGTCGCGATTATCATCCTTTTGCGTTTCGCGAACTGCGCATCTTCCAGCTTTTCGGCTGTTTCCTCTTCCTCCCTTTGGGCTTCGATCTCCTTCTTTGTCTCTTCGCTCTGCTGACC
>DBYV01000044.1:25634-85677 GCA_002310995.1 bacterium UBP6_UBA1177
TTTCTCTTCTTTCGGAGCCGGTGCCGAATTCTGCTTTAGAGCTTCCTTGAAAATTTTCGGTGCAGCTTCGGGTTTTCCGCTTTTTTCTTCCGGGATTCTCAGGCAGCCCTGGCACTTTCCCATCTCGCATGAAATCTGGCAGTATCTGAAAGCATCGCTTCTTTCAACCGAAACTTCATCGTAAATGACAAGTTTAAGGGCGATTCCCTTGACCCACGCCGTTTTTTTCCCGTCTTTGTTCTCCTCTTTAAGCATTGTGATGATCATTCCGTCTGCATTTGAGTTTTGAATCGCGTTGAATGCGGCAAGTTTTGCAAGCGGGGAGAGCTTTTCGACATCGACTGCGGAATTTTTTGAAAAAAGATTGAGCTTCATTCCGCTAGCTTCTTCCAAACTTACAGCCTCTTTTGTTTTGTTGTCGGCCTTTCCCTCGATAAAACCTTGAACCTGAAACCCGATTTCGATCGGGCGCGACCAGACATGCATCGCCTCGGGAGCGAGTTTTGCTTCCTTTGAAACACTCATGGTCGAAATCTGCGAAGCGCATGAGCAGAGCATTGTGAAAATAACCGCGACAAGTGTGAATCTGAAAAATCTTTTCATCTTTTCCTCCAATAAAAAATAGTAAAAGTTGCGCTCATAACCTTTATTAAGCGCTTTTCGTAGATGTTTAACACAATGGGTTGGGCATATATCGCCCGAATGCGGATTTTTTGGAGGAATATATTGCCAAATAGTGAAAAATAAGCGATAAAGCCGCCGTGTTGACCTGATTCGGAGGCATCCATGACAAAAATCAACGGAAAAACCGAGGATCTTGCCGGGCTTAACATTGCCGAAATTGTTGAAAAATTCGGCTATAACCCGGCACGTGTGGCGGTCGAGCTCAACGGAAACATCGTTCCGAAAGCGAAATATGCCGAAACTGTCGCAGGAGAGGACGATGTTATTGAAATCGTAAGTTTTGTGGGGGGCGGTTAGATGATCCCTTCAAAAGAAGAGTTTTTCAACGGCCTTGCTGCAAAACACGGGGCAGAACTTCAGAAAAAATTCGAGGCAGCTTCTGTTGCTGTCTGCGGTGCGGGCGGGCTCGGTTCGAATATCGCGATCGCTCTGGCGAGAGCAGGGGTCGGGCGACTTAAAATTATCGATTTCGATAAAATTGAAATCACAAATCTGAACCGTCAGCAGTATTTTGCAGACCAGATCGGTTTGTTCAAAGCCGTTGCTTTGAAAGAAAATCTCTCAAAAATCGCCCCTTACTGCGAAGTTACGGCTGAAACTGTAAAAATCACCGAAGAAAATGTTACAAAACTTCTTAAAGGTTTTCCGATAGTCTGCGAAGCTTTCGACAAGGCCGAGGCTAAGGCGATGCTCGTTAACACGGTTCTTGAAAATATGCCTGAGACTTATCTTGTTTCGGGTTCGGGAATGGCAAGTCTCAACTCAGCCAATCTCATAAAAACGAGAAAAATTACTGACAAATTCTATCTCTGCGGCGATATGGAAAGCGATGTCGATGCAGGAAACGGCCTTTTCGGAGCGAGGGTCCTTGTCTGCGCCGCGCATCAGGCTCATACTATTCTGCGGATCATCGCAGGCAAATTTGAAGCATAAGGAGGAAAAATGAACGATTTCGCAAAATTCAAAAAAATCGACGCACACTCTCACATCGGCTTTTTCGGAAGCCCGTTCAATGTCAATTTCGATGCCGGGATGCTGGAAAAACAGATGTCGGACTACAACATCGAAAAAACTATCCTCTGCCCGGCGGCGCACACGCTGAACGAGGAGCTCAACGCCGCTTTCAAAAAGATGCCGGACAAAATAATCCCGCTCTGCTGGGTCAACGCGAATCTCGGTCAGGCGGCTTACGACATGCTTGAGCATTATCTGCGCGACGAAAAGTTCGCCGGAGTCAAGATGCAGCCTCTTTTCGACGCTTTTACAGCCGATTCGCCTATGGTCGATCCGATAATGGAGATCGCGAAGAAATACAATAAACCTGTCTTTATCCACTGCGGTCATCCGCCGTTCTCGCTTCCGTGGCAGATAGGTCTTTTGGCCGAGCGTCATCCCGAAGTTCCGACAGTTATGATCCACATGGGACACGGTCACGGCGTTTACATCGACGGAAGCATCACGATGGCGAAAAAGTTCGACAACCTCATGCTTGAATGTTCGGGAATGCCGATGGGCTGCCAGATCAAAAATGCCTACGAAACTGTCGGCAGCGGGCGCGTGATGTTCGGTATCGATTCGCCGTTCCACCATCCGACAGTCGAGATCCAGCGCGTCATGTCATGCGGCCTCGGCGATTCTCAGCTTGAAGATGTTTTCTACAACAATGCCGCGAAATTTATGGGAATTAAGTAGATTTTCCCGATTTGTTGATAAATACAAAAAAAAGAGTGATAAAGCACCGCTGCGTGTTATCGCAGGAGATTTGATCGTTAGGAGGAAAGATGAATAAAAGTGACAAACTCGTTATCGCGGGGCATGAGTTTTCGTCCCGTTTCATTCTTGGTTCGGGCAAGTATTCGATGAAACTTATCGAAGCTGCGGTGAAGTATGCAGGTGCGGAAATCATCACGCTTGCCGTCAGACGCGCCAATTCCAAGGAACATGAAAGCATTTTAGACTATATTCCGAAAGGTGTCACGCTGCTTCCCAACACTTCGGGAGCTAGAAATGCAGAAGAAGCAGTCAGGATCGCGAGACTTGCGAGAGAGCTCGGCTGCGGCGATTTTGTCAAAATCGAGATCATGCGCGACACGAAATACCTCCTTCCCGACAACGCTGAAACGGTAAAAGCGACTGAGATCCTTGCAAAAGAGGGTTTTGTCGTAATGCCTTACATGTATCCCGACCTCAACACGGCGCGCGATCTCGTGAACGCAGGTGCCGCTTCAGTCATGCCGCTCGCTTCTCCGATAGGCTCAAACAAAGGGCTCTGCACACGCGATTTCATCCAGATCCTGATTGACGAAATAGACCTTCCGATAATCGTCGATGCAGGGATCGGCCGCCCGTCGCAGGCATGCGAGGCTATGGAAATGGGTGCCGCGGCGATAATGTCGAACACCGCTCTTGCGACTGCCGGAGACCTTCCGATGATGGCCGACGCTTTCAGAAAGGCGATAGAAGCCGGCAGACAGGCTTATCTTTCAGGTCTCGGCAGAGTTCTTTCGCGCGGCGGCGCACCCTCTGACACTCTTATCGGATTTTTGCACGATTAGAAGGCTGAAATGGATAACAACTATTTTGTAGATTCAAAAAAACTTTCAAAAGAGGCTCTTGCGAAAAAGCACGAGCTTGAGACAAATCCGGCGTCACGCGCCGATATAATGGAATATCTTCCGGGAATGGAAAAGATCGATTCCGACATTTCCGCGAAAGTTCTTGCCGAAGTCGATTCTTACGATCCCGATTCATACACAGCGGCAGATGTTAGACGCGCTCTTGACCACACAAACCGCACAGTCGAAGACTTGAAGGCTCTTCTTTCACCCGCGGCCGACAGATTTCTTGACGAGGCGGCACATCTTGCCTCAATCGAAACACAGAACCACTTCGGTAACACGGTTTACTTCTTTACGCCGCTATATATCGCAAATTACTGCGAAAATTACTGCGTTTACTGCGGTTTCAACTGCTACAACGATATCCGCCGCATGAAACTCGACATGGAGCAGATAGAGCACGAAATGAAGATAATCGCCGAGAGCGGAATGGAGGAAGTGCTCATCCTGACAGGCGAAAGCAGGTCAATGAGCAGCCTCGAATACATCGGTGAAGCGTGCAGGCTGGCACGGAAATATTTCAGGATGGTCGGCGTCGAAGTTTATCCGCTGAATGTCGATGAATACAAGTATCTCCACGAATGCGGAGTCGATTACGTCACCGTTTTTCAGGAGACTTACGACAAAGTGCGCTTCGAAAAGCTCCATCTCAGAGGTCACAAAAGGGTCTGGCCGTACCGCTTCGATTCGCAGGAAAGGGCGCTAATGGGCGGAATGAGGGGAGTCGCGTTCGCAGCTCTGCTAGGGCTTTCCGATTTCAGAAAAGACGCTCTGGCGACGGCACTTCACGCATATTTCATCCAGAGAAACTATCCTCAGGCAGAAATTTCACTTTCGTGCCCGCGTCTCAGACCTATCATCAACAACGAAAAGATAAATCCGCTCGACGTTCACGAAAGACAGCTCTGCCAGATACTCTGCGCATACAGGCTTTTCCTGCCGTTTGCCGGGATCACCGTTTCGTCGCGTGAAAGCAAATCCTTCAGAAACGGCATCGTGAAGATCGCAGCGACCAAAATCTCGGCCGGAGTTTCGACCGGAATCGGCGACCACGAAAGCAAATACACCGGAAAAAGCGCTGAAACAGCCGAAGGCGACGAACAGTTCGAGATCAACGACAGCCGCAGCCTCGAAAAAATGTATGAAGACATGTCGGAAGAGGGGATGCAGCCGGTTCTAAACGATTATATCTACCTGTAAATCATGAGACGTTTCTACGGAACGGGCTGATTTTCCGAATTTTTCTCAAGTTCGATACTTTTTTCTTCCCATTTTTCCATGAGTTCAAGAAGTTCATCCTCGATTTTGCCGAGTCTTGAGGCAAGTACAGGATCGAATGACGTGGAAATTTTGTCGCAGATCTCCTGCTTTTCCTTTTCTAATGAATCTATTTTATCCTGAAGAGTTTCGATTTCTTTTTTCAGTTTATTCATACGGTTACGGATTTCTTTCTGCTGGGCGAAGTCGATTTTTCCTTTGACTTCTTCAGTTTTGGGAGCGGCTGTTTTCGGTTTTTCCGTCGCAGTTTCTTCTGAAATCGTTTCGTGACCGTACATATCGAGATATTCGCTGTAGCTCCCTTCGAAATTGAAGATGTCACCGCGTTTCCGGAAGTAGACTATCGAAGTCGCGAGGGAATTGATGAAGTGGGAATCGTGTGAAACAAAGATGATCGTTGCCGGAATGCTTTTCAAAGTGCTTAGAAGGATCTCTTTCGAATCGATGTCGAGGTGTGTCGTGGGCTCGTCGAGAAGGAGAAGGTTGCCCGGAATCATTATGAATTTGATGAAGGCGAGGCGCACTTTCTCTCCGCCGCTGAGAACCGCGATTTTTTTGTCCCAGTCGTCTTCGAAAAAGAGGAAACAGCTCAAAATATTTTTGATTTTTGTCATCATTTCAAAAGGAGCGATCGATTCGACAAATCCCTGGACTGTCATGTCGGCAGGAAGTTTCGAGATCTCGTGCTGCCTGAAGTAGCAGATATCGATTCCGGCGCCGATTTTGCATATTCCTGCAGTCGGCTGAAGTTCCTGGCCGATGATATTGAGAAGTGTCGATTTGCCGAAACCGTTTCTTCCGACGAGGGCGATCCTTTCGCCGCGGCGCACGATCCTTTTGTAGTTTGAAATGACTTCCAAATCACCGAATTTATGGGTTATGCCGCTTAGTTCCGCAACGATTTCGCCTCCGCGCTTGGGTTCGGGAAGGCGGAAAGTCATGGTCGGAGCCTTCTGGGGCAGAACGATGAGCTCGCTTTTGAGTTTTTCCAGCATTTTCAGCTTCGACTGCGCAAGGGCTGCGTGAGCCGCGTTCGTGTGGTTTTTGTCGTAGTAATCCTGCAGGTCCCTGATCTCAACAAGCTGTTTCTCGCGCTGCTTTTCCAAAAGTGCGATCTTCGCTTCTCTTTCCTTGAGGTAAAAATCGTAGTTTCCCTTGTAGATCGTAATTTCGCCGTTAAAAATTTCCCAGGTCTCTTCCGCGACATCGTTGAGAAAATCCCTGTCGTGCGAAACGAGAAGGACCTGCCCGTCAAACCTTTTGAGCCAGCCGGCAAGGAAGTCGATCGTGACGATATCGAGATAGTTTGTGGGCTCGTCAAGCATGATGATGTCGGGTTCTTTGACAAGAACGCGGGCAAGGGCGATCCTCATCTGCCAGCCGCCGCTCATAGTTGAAGCCGGTTTTTCCCATTCGCTTCTTTCGAAACCAAGGTTGAGAAGAATATTTTCGACAGAGTTTTTCTGCTTTGCCTTAACTTCAAGTCTGTGAATTTCTTCAATAATTTCGTTAAGCCGGATGAGCAGTTTCTCGTCAGGTTCTTTCGATGAATCGATCTTTTCGATTATAGCAGCCTGTTCCGAGTGGAGCGATTCAAGTCTGCTTGAATCAAGTCCTGCCGCTACTTCTTCAAAAACCGTCCCTTTGAAATGGTAGACCGCCTGTTGCGGCAGATATTCGATGACGGCATTCTTTTTGAAAGTTATTTCGCCCGAATCGCAGTATTCCGCACCCGAAATTATCTTCATCAGAGTCGATTTGCCCGATCCGTTTTTACCGACAAGAGCCGTTATGTGCTTCGAAAGCGGAAGACTTACGTTGTCGAGGATCGTCTGACCTGAAAACTGTTTTGAAATCCCTTTAAGTAAAAGCATGAAAACCTCCGAAAGCGAAGCATTTTAAAAAAAAAAGATGCTAAATCAACTCCGTTTTCTTAATTTTGTGCTATTTTGTATTTACAAATAATATGATTTAGCTAAAATAATGCGGTTTTTTTGAGGAGAGAAAAATGAAGTTTTCAGCTTTGATTTCCGTTTTGTTTATTTGTTTCGTTTTTGCGGCATGTGCTTCTGATGAAGAAGAAGCTACTTGCGTTACTGCTTTTGACTGCCCTGACGGCTATTCGTGTGTAGATTCTGTCTGCCAGCCTCAGTCTGCAGAATCGGATAGTGATTCCGATGATGTTTCTGACACTTCTGATACATCCGAACCTCCGTCAACGGGTGATTCAGATGATGTTTTGCCTGGAGAAGATAGTGATGTGCCGGAAATACCGGACGATATTCAAGGTTGTCCGAATGCTTGCAGTGGTTTCGGCGAGTGTGATTTCGAAAAAGGAAAATGCGTATGCAATGAAACTCATGGCGGCGAAGATTGTTCTGAATGTGCCGAAGGTTATCATTTGGAAGCTGAAGGCGACGATGAAGACGGAAATCCAGATGTCCGCTCATGCGTAGTCAACATGACATGCGAACCAAATCCGTGCAACAACAACGGCTGCAAAGAAGAGGGTGACACGGTTAAATGTACATGCACTGCTGCAAGCCATGCTGCAGGAAGATGGTGCGAAGAATGCGTTGAAGGTTATGCAAAAAGCAATGTCGATGGCACATGCAAAGAGGATTGTTCTAAAAAAAACTGCACGGCACCGCAAAAATGCGGAATGGATTACACAACCAATGAAGCAAGCTGTAACCAATGTGAAAACGAGTTTTATTCCGGCGCTGACTGCAAAAGCTGTGATGCGGCTCACTTCTGTAACGGTCACGGAACGGCGTGTGTTGTTGAAGGCGGTACTGAAAAATGCACTTGTGAAACTGCTTATCAAGGAGCACAATGTAATACCTGCGCTCCTGGATATGCGTTGAAAAACGGTGAGTGCGTTAAAGCTTGTACTGCAGAGCAATGTTTTACGGATTTTTCCTGTGTGCTTTCTGATAACACTTACAATGTAAAAGGGCATTGTAATATTTCGACTTGCGAATGCGAACAAGGCTGGTCAACAAAAGGTTCAGGAGAAACTGTTAATTGCACAGACTCTACCGGTTTTCTTGTATTGGATAGCCGTAGCAATGTTATGTGTACGGTTTGCAATATAGACAATCCGCCTTTGGAATATAACACGACAGGTTGTCCGACAGATTGTCCAAGCGGATTCTGCGACGACAACAATTTATCTTCTTTGGGATTTATTAACGGTCAATGCTACACTGAACCTGTTACTCATAAAGTTGCATGTGATTGTTCCGTTATGGGTATGGGTATGTTTGGCACAATGGGCGGAACCGGCAGCAAATACTATGATGACAATCCGACTGGTCAGTGCGGCGGTGATTCCAACTAACAGTTTTATCCTCACTTCTTCTTAAGATCTTAAAAAATCAATGTTGCTTAAAATTTAAGGGTATTATTCTTTTTTACTTTTTTTCTTGACCTTTTAAATTTAAGGTATATAATCGCCTGATTTATGTTTTTTTATGAGGTGAAAAATGAAAACGTCGAATCGGAACGAACTTACAGAATCTCAGGCAAAAGTTTTAAAAACAATCAATGATTTTATTGAAGAAAACGGCTATTCTCCGACTGCTAAGGAGATTTCAGAAATTCTGCACATCACGCAGACTTCGGTTTTTGAGCAGCTTGAAAGGCTTGAGAAAAAAAGGTATATAACCCGCCAGAAAGGTGCCGCAAGAACTATCGGTCTTCTGAATCAGCCTGAAAATGAAAAGCCTGCCAAAAAGAGCGATGCCGTAAAACTGGTCAAGGTTCCTGTCATCGGAACTATTGCTGCCGGTGTTCCGATTTTTGCCGATGAAAACATGGACGGCGAGATTCTTGTCGATGAAAGCAATATCGGGAAGGGGAGGTTCTTTGCTCTTCGTGTCAGAGGCGACAGTATGATAAACGCCGGAATCAACAACGGCGATTTAGTTATAATAAAACGTCAGCCGCTTGCCGAAAACGGAGATATCATTGCTGCTCTTATAGACAGCGAGGCTACTTTGAAACGTCTTTCGCTTGATAACGGCGAAGTATTTCTTCTTCCGGAAAACGAAAAATATTCTCCGATAAACGTGACATGTCGTGAAGATTTCAGAATTCTAGGCAAAATGGTTACGGTGGTTACTGTTTTGTAGTTCTCTCTTAACTTCTGTTTGACAACCTTATAAATATAGTTAAAATTAGCGGTTTTTTTGTGAGGTGTGACAACTATGAACAGTGTTTTTAAGCATTTATTCGTTTTTATGTTGTTTTTTGTTCCCGTCTGTCTTGCAGCTGAGGAAAACGAACCTGCGGCGGAAGAGAGTAAGCCGGAAGTCAGTGATACTGTTGCGGCTTCTGCGGAAAATCCGGCTCAGGCAGAAAAGGCTGAAGAAAGCAAAGATGAGAAAAAAGATGATGGCAGAGGATTCGTTTTTGGTTCTTACGGCAGAGTCCAGCCGGCAACTGATCTTCGCGGTGGCTCTCCGAAATGGGTGAATATTGTCGGTCACGGCAGCAGGCTTGAACAGTCGAGCTATGTCGAACTTGATTTTGCCTATCTTTTCAAGAAAATCGGTGACAACGGTCCGCTTTTTGATTTCGTTTCGACTCTTGCTTTTTCAGAATCGCTTTTCCACGACAACGGTAAATGGATAGCTTTGAACACGGTCAGAAACCTTTTTGTCAGGGCTGAAAATGTTTTCTGGAAGCCGCTCGGTTTCTGGGTAGGAAGCAGAATGTACCGCGGTGACGACATTTATCTTCTCGACTTCTGGCCTCTTGACGACGACAATATTTATGGTGGCGGCGTGACTCTTCACTTCGATACCTGGGCACTTGAATACTATTTCGGCTTCAACCGTCTTGAAGTTGACTGGCAGTATCAGGAACAGCAGGTTGTATCCGATACTTTCGGTTCCGAAAGCATAACATGGATGGACAGGCAGCGCATTGTCACCGGTCTTAAATATATGCAGAGATACAATATTTCCGAAAAGCTTGGTTTAAAATGGAAGCTGATAGGAGAATTTCAGAGGATCAGTGCCGGTGAAAAGAGTAACGATCCTTTGGATGAGGACAACTCAATCATTTATCCCGAGGATTTCGGCTGGTCTCTCGGTGCCCAGCTCGGGCTTTTCGGTTATGCAAAGAACAGTTTTACCGATATTTTCTTCAAATATTCCGGCGGTCTCGCGGCTTACGGCCTGATGAGCGTTCCGTGGGGCTTCGATTCCGATTACAAAACGAAAGATGCGAGAGAGTTGCTTTTTGCGGTCACTTCAAACCTTGAAATCGGCTGGTTCGGCGCTATTTTCGGCGGTTATGTCCGTTCTTTCAGAGATTCCGACGGCAACAAATACGACAACGACGATTTTGTCGAATACACTTTTTCACTTCGTCCGCATTTCTTCATCCACGAAAATTTCTACCTCGCTTTCGAAGTTTCGCATCAGCTCAAGGATATGAACGGTCTGACAACGCTTAGCAACGGCGAAACCAAGAGCGCTCGTCCGCAGGTCACGAAATTTTCGCTTATTCCGATCGTAACTTACGGCGGCGGAAACTACGGCAGACCGCAGCTGCGTTTAGTTTACACTCTCGCAGTTCAGAACGACGACGCCCGCTATTCCTACAACAAAGAAGACTACCGCGCAAAACACTCGATTCTTCACTATTTCGGCCTCAGCGCCGAGTGGTGGTTCAACGTTGACCACAGATAATTCTTTAAAAAATTCCTAAAAATTTAATTATGATTATAATAATGCGTTTTTTGTTGATTTAACTTAAGAAGGTGAATTATGAAACTGGTTAAAAAACTACTTTTTATTTTAATTATAGCTGTGATTGCAGTTATGATTTCATATTTTGCAAGAATGAATGATACAAATGTCACTCTCAATCTGATTTTTGTCTCCGTAAAGGATATCCAGCTCTGGCTTCTTTCGCTTTTCTGCTTTCTTGCCGGGGTTATTTTTTCAGTTTTGGCTGTCTTTCTTGATATTATTTTCA
Organism: bacterium UBP6_UBA1177; assembly: GCA_002310995.1. Lineage (GTDB taxonomy): Bacteria > UBP6 > UBA1177 > UBA1177 > UBA1177 > UBA1177. The sequence continues at coordinate 36,206 of DBYV01000044.1, forward strand.
TGTCTGGCAAGGAAAGAAAGTTGCTTAAGGAGCTTAAAAAACTCAAATCTGAACTTTCGGCTGTCCGTAATGAAAAACTGGACAATATTGATGAGTCCGATTTGTCGGAAAACAGCGACAGACTGCCTGTGAAAGAGGAATCAAGCGAAAATAAGGAACAAAATTAGGAGTTTGTCTTGTGGCTTTTTGATCGCTTCAGGAAAAAAAGCAAAAAATATACTTCGACCTACAAATTTTCACCTGAAATACAGGAATTCTTTGACGCTCTGAGGGACTGCCATCTGAATAACCGCTCGGAATATTTTGCCGAATTGAAAAAACTTTCAGGCAATTATCCTGAGGAACCTGTTTTCTGGCTTTTTGCCGGAGATATTCTGCGTGACAAAAATCCGGAAAAAGCTTTGGAACTTCACCGAGATGTCCTTTTCCGGCCTGTAACAACTGGTGTTTTCAGAGCTATGGTTCTGGAGCATATAGCACGTGATTATATTGTTCTGAAACAGAATAAAAAGGCTGTTTCTGTGCTGAAAGACGCTGTGAAATGCGCCGATTATGCTCCCGCGTCTCTTCTTCTTTCGGAAGTTTACGAAGCAGAGTGCGACTACGATGCCGCTTTGGAAGAAATCAAGAGATATATTTCGCTTACTGATCCTAAAAACGATGTTCTTCTGCACCGTTTCTACGCGAGGGCGGCAAACTGTTTCTTTAGATCAAGAACGGAAAACAAAAACGGTGCTTTGAAATGGCTTTCGGCTTTTTCAAAAAAATGTGGTGATGAGCAGCAGTCTCTTATTGCAGATTATATCTCGGCCCTTATCAATGCAAATGCAAAGAAAAGCTCTGAATACCTTAGAAAAATTGTTGATTCAGGTGAAACTAACGAAATTCTTGCCCGCTCGCTTCTTTTGGTTTTTCAGAACGGAAGCGAGATAAATTATGGTGCAGAAGGCGCATATAAAGAGTTGTTTCAGGTACTCTTCAACGAGAATCTCAAATACGAAAGCGGTAAATTGAATGTAGGTGAGGATACTCTTGTTTCGCACAAACTTACTCTTAGAAATTATCTTGCCGGCGACTTTAAAATTTTAAATGTAGCGATACCTGATCATTCTTTGTTTGTTTGCAGCGAATGCGGCAGAAATTTGACTGAAATTTCACCGGTATGTCCTCATTGTCAGAAAATAACAGGTAGAAAATTTAAAATAAATCAGGAGGCTTAAATGAAAAAACTGCTTTTTGTCCTTTCTCTTCTTTTGATTCTTTCTTCATGTGGAGGAAATTCAAATTCAAACGAAGATGAAACGAATAAGACTAATGAGATGGCTAATTTCTTTGCAGCATATCTTGATGCTCTTTGCAATGCATCATCAAAGTGCGCTTCAGGATTTGTAAATGCAGAGAACCTCTCTTATTGTCCGAATACAATACTTAATTCCACCAAGCCTTTTGAAGCTTTTCACAAAGGCGAGTCTGTTATTTTCAAACATAAGTATGAAATGTTAAAAAATGCCGAAGAAATGGGATGGGTGACAGTCGATATGACGCAGGCAAAAGAATGTTTTGCACTTGTTTCAAAAATGGAACCCTGCAATCCGCTTGATGTTCAGCTTCTTGATATTCCTGAATGTGCCAAAGTTTTTAAAGGAACAAAAATTTTGAGAGATGAGTGCTTCCAGGATGAAGAGTGCAAAAACGGCTGGTGCAATATGCGCGGAAGCTTGTGTCCAGGCACATGTGTAGATTACAAACAACCGGATCAGGGCTGTAATTCATCGCTTGATAAATGCGTTATCGGATACGAATGCCGTTCTTCTGGCTGTTCGAAATCAAGCACCGGAGCTGTCAACGATCCGTGTGTGAACAACAGCGACTGCACGACTTTCCTTTTCTGCTATGTAAAAGAGGGGGATTCATTCGGAGTATGCCTCAAGAGAAAAGGCGAAGGACAGGCCTGCACAGACGCTAACGAGTGTGTCGTCGGTTTAAGCTGCGTGGACAACATCTGCACCCGTTCGAGAATAAGCGATACCGTGGGTTCTCCGTGCGGCGTTCAGCCTGAGCAGGACGAAGACGGCAACGATATAGTTCTTGAATGCAACCGCTTCTCGAAACTTGAGTGCGGAGCCGGCAGTGTCTGCCAGAAAATGCCTTCTGATTCAAATCTCCAGTGTTCTGAATTCTGCGATACCGACAGAGGACTTTACTGTGATTCGTCATCGCATACCTGTCAGTGGCCGAAAACCGCAGGTCTTACCTGCACGAAAAACGAGCAGTGCGCATCATTTTACTGTGCAGTAGTTTCTGACGCCGCAACTGAAGGTGCCGGAGAAGTTCGAGTTTGTCAGGAGCCTCAATGTCTGCCGTTTGCTGATGAAGAAGAATAACTTTTTTATCATTCTTACAATCCTTGTTTTTTCTTTGATTTCCTGTGCTTCTGCCGACAAAGTTCAGAATCAGGAACAGAGTGAAACTCAGACAGAGCCTGAGCCTCAACCCGTTGAATTAAAGAAGAAACGCTCTCTTGCCGAAGATATAATTGTTCGTGATATCTACACGAAAGAAGAGTATCCGTTGAGTAAAATCACAATGCATGGTACTGTTTTTATTGAACTTTCTGCAAGCTGGTGTAAAGCTTGCCCCGAAATGAAGACAACAACGACGAAACTTCTGAGTTACTTCGAAGGAAAAGTCAGTTTTGTGCGGCTTTACCAGTTGAGCGATATTCAGGAAGATAAGGAATACCGTGATGTTATACCTGAAATGGCGATTGTTTCCTCTCCAAAGGAACTTGCGCTTGAAAAAACCGATGCGATGCCGAGAGTCGTTGTTTTAAGTAATTCAGGAAGCGAAGTTGTTGCCGATATCACGGGAGTTTATCCGATTCTCTATTATTACGGATTGCTTTCTGAACTCTGATTATCTGTCGAAATCTTTTTCGAAGCCCACTTTCTGAAGAAGTCTTTCCTTGTCGAACCACTTTTCCTCGACTCTGACGAAAAGACTTAAGCCCACCTGACAGCCGTAAAGTTCTTCAATATCGTGTCTTGCTAAAGAGCCTATTTTGCCCAAAGTTGCACCTTTTTTACCTAGGACGATTCCTTTCTGGCTGTCTCTCGCGACGTGTATCGTGGCGTCGATCATCAGAATATCCTTTGTTCTGTGGTCGTGCATCCTTTCGACTGTGACTACGACGGAGTAGGGAAGTTCCTGCGAAAGTTCGAGGAACAGTTTTTCCCTGATTATTTCCGAAACGAGGAAGTTATCCTCCTGATCGGTCTCCATATCTTCCGGAAAAAGCTGCGGACCCGGCTTGCAGAACTGCTTCAGCCCTTCGAGAAGCTCTTCTATTCCTAAACCTGTTTTTGCTGAAATCGCGTAAGATGTGGCGAATTTAAAATGCTTTTTGTAAACCGCAATTGTATCGTCTACACGCATTGGTTTTACGGCATCGGCTTTGTTCGCAACGAGTATTACGGGTGTTTTTACGGTAAGGTTTTTAAGAATGTGAGCTTCTTCCTCTCCGATTCCTTTTTCGGGGTGCTGAGTTGAAACATCAACGAAAAACATGGTGAAATCTGAATCCTGCGCGGCCGAAAAACTGTATTTGTTCATCCAGTTGTTGAGGAGTTTGCCGAAATCGGTCGAGGTTATTCCCGGAGTGTCAGTGAAGACAATCTGCGTGTCGGGCGCGTTGTAGATCCCGCGGATTTTGTTGCGAGTCGTCTGCGCTTTCGGGGTGACAATAGAGATCTTCGACTTGACGACTGTGTTCACGAAAGTCGATTTTCCTGAGTTCGGAACGCCGATTATAGCCGCGAATCCAGAGTATTTAAGCTCGTTACCCAACATTTTCGTTTTCCTTTTCGCCGGCGCAGTTTTTCATCATGAAGCGTTTGATTTCGTTGATGTCGGAGTATCTTCCCAAAGCGACCATCATCTTGACGAGAGTCGCTTCGCGAGTCATGTCGACTGCGCTGATAAGCCCGTAGAAAGCGGCTTTGGAAGCAACTTCATAAAGTCTGAGATTGACTTTTCCGATAGGCGACTGGCTGCAGACCGCGATAGGAACGCAGTTTTCGGCCGCATCCTTGAAAAGCTCTTCCAAACCGGGGTTGTCGCTCGGGATGTTGCCGCTGCCGTAAGCCTCGATGACGATCCCTTTGACCTTTTTGTTTCTAACCATGACCGAGAATGTCGAAAAGTCGATCCCAGGGAAAAACGGGATTATTACGACCTCTTCCATGACTCTTGTGTCGATTTCGAATTTCTCGGCTGGCTTAGGCAGAAAGCGGTGTTTCTTGCTCTCCATGCCGATTCCGAGTTTTATGAGGGTGTTGTAGTTCGGGCTGTAGAAGGCATCAAAATCCCAAGCGTCTTTCTTTTTCGCCCTGTTTCCTCTGAAAACCGTGTGGTTGAAGAGGATTACGACTTCGTTGAGACCGCTGTTTATCGCGACTTCCATTGCATCGACAAGGTTCATGAAAGCATCGCTGCGCCTGTCAATGAGCGGAAGCTGGGCTCCAGTCATGACGACAGGTTTGCCTAGATTTTTCAGCATGAAAGACAGGGCTGAAGCAGTGTAGGCCATCGTGTCGGTGCCGTGGATTACGACAAAACCGTCGTATAAATCGTAGTTTTTCGCGATATGTTCAGCTATCTGAACCCAGTGTACAGGCCTGAAAAGCGATGAATCGAGGTTGAAAAGCTGCTCCTGAACTATCTCGGCGTCAAAAAGCGGTTTGATTTTATCCGAGATGTAATCAAGTGCGTAATTTCCGGGTGTCAGAAACCCATGTTCGTTAGATTCCATAACAAAAGTTCCGCCCGTGTGGATGATAAGTATTTTTTTCTGAGTCATAGCTCCCTCCTTTGCTGAAAGAGGAATTTATATGATATTTTTTTTATTGCAATAGTTTGTTTCTTCAAAAACCTTTTTTTAAAATGATTTTTCAATATACTTTCGCGTTATTTGTTTTTAGAGGTTTTGATGGAACAGAAAAAAACGCTTGCGCTTTTCGATTTCGATAAAACTATAACCGACAGGGATTCCTTCCTTCCGTTCATGCTTTTTGCATTCGGTTATTTGTGGACGATATGGATTTTTATTGTTTTTTTTCCGATGGGACTCATCTGTTTTGCCGGCTTCATACCGCGTAAAAAATTTAAGGAGATGATTTTCAGACACACGATAAAAGGGTGGACAAAAGAGAAATTTCACGATGTTGCGCTCGATTTTTATCAGAAAAAGATGCGTTCATGGGTTAGAAAATCTGCTGCGGACGAGATAAAAAAACATCTTGAAAACGGTGCCGATGTATCGCTTGTTTCGGCTTCTCCCGAAGATTGGTTGTGGCCTTTTACCGATGAATACGGTATCAACCTGATAGGAACGAGACTGGAAATAAAAGACGGCGTCTACACTGGCAACATTGTTGGTGGCAACTGTCGCAAAGCAGAGAAGGTGAAGAGAGTCAAAGAAGTTTACGATGTCGAAAGTTATTCAGATATCTATGCTTACGGCGATTCAAGAGGTGATAAGGAAATGCTCGAGATGTCAAACCATCCCCATTTCAGATTTTTCAATTAATTTTTCTTTCTGATTTCGTCTGCGATTTTTCTTGTCATATCGACAGGGTGGTAATTTGCGAAAATACCGGAAACTTTGAGTGCGTTTGCTGCGATAGTCGTATTTTTATCAACTGAATACTGTGAGAAAAAGTAAAAAGGAATCTCTGAAATCTCTTTTTTGTGCTTGATTGCGGCGAGGAGACGCAGAGGAGTGATTGCTGTATTGGTCATGTCGATATCACAGAGAATAAAGCCGAGATGATCCTTTTCTTCTTTTATTATCTGAGCGGCTTTTTCTATAGTTTTTGCTTTTATAACCTCAATATTTAATCTGCTGAACTTGTCGGCTATATCGTCAAGGTCGAATTTTTTCTGGGAGATAACAATTGATGTGATTTTTTTCAAGGAAGAATTTGCTTCAGAAATCTGTTGGGTCTGTTCAAGTGCATTTATGATTCTGTCGCTGAAGAACATCGTTTCTTTCAGCTGTTTCAGCGCATCTTTTGGCGGAATGTTTGAAATTCTAGTCATAAAGTCGTAAGTGTTGGCAAGAAGCAGAATCTGTGAGCCGACAGGAATTTCATTCAGTTTGAGATTGCGCGGAAAACCTTGCCCGTTGTAGGTTTCGTACATATTTTCAAGGCAGTTTAGCGCAAGTTTTGAAAGCTGGACATCCGCAAAAAGTTTTGTAGCTATCTGCGAATAAGTCTTCATTTTATCTGTGTTTGTCTGATTTTTTATGTCGATAGCGGTAAGATGGAGTTTTTTGCCGACATCGTGAAGGTAAGCTGCGATCGTGAGGTCGTAAATCTCGACTTCCGAAAGGTGTATTGCTTCGCCGATTTCCTTGCAGAGGATAGCGACTCTCTGCGAGTGAGCGAAGTATGCGTCACCGTGGGTTGCTACATCGAGAAGATTGGAGAATATGCGTAGAAGTTCGATAAGCTGGTTTCCCTGTTCTCTGACCCAGCTCGGCATATTGCTCATCATCGAAGTCGTTACAGCGGTAACATCCACTTTTGTGCCAGAAAGCTCCGCCTTATTGACAATCATCGAAAATGTTTCTCTTCCTTCCTGGCGAAGTTTATCCTCATCCATCGTCGCGATATCCTGAATCCTGTTCGCCACATCGACATCGTTAGGATTATCGAGACTTATAATCGTTTCATTAGCGAACATATTGTGATTTACCGAAACAGAATTTCTGACAAGTCTGTCGAAAGCGGTAATATCGTTGTTATACTGCTTCATAATCAAAGCTTTGATGACGTTCGAAGTAGCAACGACCGGAACGACGGTATGAACTCCGTTTAGAAGTATTTTAAGTTCATCAAAAAGCACAATGTTCTGCGGTTCGTAGGTGAGAAGTGTTAGACGGTAGTTGTTGATGCTGTATTTCAAGGGGAAAATGGTTTTGTCCATTGCCATTTTCACAGGGATAATATCGGAAGGGTTCATAACCGCCATTTTTTCAAGCTTTTCGCTAGAGATATACTGTACATTGAACTGCTTCGAAAGATATTGCAATAGTTCTGCTTCCGGTATTTTGCCGAGTTTGAGGAGAATTTCTCCAAGGTATGTGGGGTGTGATTTCTGAAAATTCAAAGCTAACGAAATATCAGTTTCAGAAATAAGTCCTTTATCTAAAAAATATTCTCCGACTTTCATGCCCGCCATAATGCAACTCCATATCAAGAATCACTTTCAAAAAATAACACAGTATTATAGATATAAAAAATTTTAAATCAAGTAACCTGTTTTAATTATTCTCCAGGAATTTAACTGCTGCTTCATGCATTTCCATAATCAAATCCTCTTTCCCGGAACAAATAAGCATTTTGTCCGTGCCGCTTTTGAAGAAAAGTTCCGTTTTCTCTTTTGCCGAAAAGACATCAAGTGCATGCATTTCAATGTCGTCGGTCATCGAAACGCCGATGAACCCTGTATCTTTGCGGAGAATCTTGTCCCATTCCGGGGAAAGTGAAGCCGGAAGGTTGCTGATTTCCGGCAGAAGAAGATGGGCTTTCATTACAAATCCGGCAGCGTTCGCAAGTTTTCTGTAAGGGAACATATCTTCGTTGAAAAGTTCTTTGAAAGGTTTGTTTATGAGCGGAAGTTCGGAGTGGGAGTCGATTACCGTCGTTCCGTGTCCCGGAAAGTGCTTTATCACCGGAAAAACGCCGTGTTCCTGCATTTTTTTGATGTAGATTCCGGCAAAATCAACGACTGTTTCGGGATTTTCACTGAAAGACCTGTCTCCGACTATAGAATTGTCTTCGCCGCTTCTAAGATCGACATTAGGTGCCATGTTCATATTTATACCAATTTCATTTAGTTTTTGAGCCAGAACGGCTATTTTTTCTGCGGCAATCTCTTTGCCGTAAGTTACAAGTTCTTTCATCGAAGGAAGGGAATAATCACCTTTCGGAAGTCTGCGTACTCTTCCTCCTTCTTCATCTATCGAGTGAAATTCGATTGACTCACAGAATTTTGTTGATTTTATTAAACTTTCAAGCGATTCACAGGTTTCGACATTTCTTTTGAAATAGATTATTCCGCACGGTGACACTTCACGCAGCATCGACATTTCGCTTTTTGTGAGCGAACTTCCGGAAAGTGAGACGAACATACGGTTCCCAGCTTCTTTTTTCAGTCTTTCAAGTTTCGGTGATATCATTTTACCCTCCAAAAAAATCTGGAAAATATAGCCGAAAGGATTTTCTCTGCAAATTTTGCGGATATATTTTGTTCTGTGATTGAAAAATTTTATCTTAGATTTGACAAATATAAATAGTTTGATAATATCTAAATTGTTTGTTGATTGCTTGTGAGGTTAAAATAATGTTTACAATATTAAAAAGCGGTTCGGTTTTCGGCATAGACGGAAACGTTATAGATGTTGAAGTTGATATTTCAAAGGGAATGCCTGCGTTTTCTATCGTAGGTTTGCCTGACAATGCCGTGAAAGAGTCAAAGGAGCGCGTAAGAACGGCGGTAATCAACAGCGGGCATCTTTTTCCGCAGAACAGGATAACGATAAATCTGGCACCGGCAGGAATCAGAAAAGAAGGGGCGGGCTTCGATCTGCCGATAGCTATGGCGATAATTGCTTCGATATACAGCATTGAAACTGATAAAGTTGACGGCTACATGATAGTCGGTGAACTGGCTTTGAACGGTGAAATAAAGCCTGTGACGGGTGTTTTGAGTCTGGCTATAACCGCTAAGGAGTGCGGCCTGAAAGGGATAATTGTTCCGGAAGAGAACGGGGCGGAGGCTGCTGCTATAACCGAAATAAATGTTGTTACAGTAAAAAATCTGGATGATGTTTTTTATATTCTTAAAGAGGGACCGAAAGAATTCTATCACTCTGAATCGAAGGCAGAAGAGAAAAAATATATCGTTGATTTTGCCGAAGTCAGGGGACACGAGCAGGCAAAAAGGGCAATAGAAATCGCTGCGGCTGGAGGTCACAATATTCTTATGGTCGGCTCTCCCGGAAGCGGAAAAACGATGCTTGCAAGGCGTATCCCGACTATTCTGCCTGAACTTGAGCGAGAGGAAAGTATAGAGACAACAAAGATTTTCAGTGTTGCCAACCTTATGCAAGGGAACGGTCTTATCAACGAGCGTCCTTTCCGTTCACCGCATTCTTCATGTTCCCATATCGCCCTTGTCGGAGGCGGCAATCCGCCGAAACCTGGCGAAGTCAGCCTTGCGCACAACGGAGTTCTTTTTCTTGACGAGCTTCCTGAATTTAGCAGAAACGCTCTTGAAGTTCTGCGTCAGCCGATGGAGGACGGTGATGTTTCGATATCGAGAGCGACTCATACCATCCGTTATCCTGCAAATTTCATGCTTGTCGCCTCGATGAATCCGTGTCCGTGCGGTTATCTGTTCGACAAAAAGAAACCGTGTGTATGTTCAACGCAGGCTGTGCAGAGGTATCAGCAGAAAATTTCCGGTCCGCTGCTCGACAGAATAGACATTTCAATCGTTGTAAATTCAGTCTCTTTCGATGATTTGAGAAGCCGTGGCACTGGTGAAACAAGTGCGCAGATCAGGGCAAGAGTCGAGCAGGCTAGGGGCGTGCAGCGCGAACGCTTCAAAGATTCTCCGTTTTTCACAAATTCAAAGATGCAGGCTTCTGATATCGACAAATTCTGCCGTCTTGACAATGCCGCGGAACTTCTTCTGAAAAATGCAATGGAAAAACTTAGTATTTCGACACGCGGATATTCAAGGATACTCAAAGTAGCGAGAACTGTAGCCGATATTGACGGAAAGGAGCAGATCGAATGCGCTCATATTGCTGAAGCGATACAGTACTATAACCGCTCGATGTTCAACGATATTCAGAGTGTTTAGATCTTTTCACCTAATTTCAGTATTAAATTTCTAACAAAAAATCTTGCCGGCGGTTGACTTATTGAAATCTGCGCTTATTTACTCTGCTGTTTTGTTAAACCGATGAGGTGAAAATGAGTTCTGAAAATTTTATGATGACAGAGATTCCGGCGACTTTACCTGTTTTTGTGCTTAGAGAAGGGGTTCTTTTCCCCTTCATGCTGATGGGAATTGCGGCTCCTAACGAAAAAATTTTTGCAAATCTTCTGCGTGCCGCCGAATCGACCGGAAATTATATCGTAGTTGTTGCCGAAAAGAGGCCGACTGATGACAAAAGTATGCTTCCTAGAATTGTAAGCATGGAAAATATTTACTCAATCGGAACGGTGGCTGCGGTTGTAAGAGAAAATGGCGGAGAAACCGGACGCGGCAATATTCTCCTTAAAGGTTTGAAGAAAGTCGCTGTAAAAGGGGTCCTTTTCAATCCTGTTTTTGACATGAGTTTCGCGAGAGTCGAAGTCGTCGAAGAGAACAATTTCCTCGATGCGAAAGATGAACAGCTTCTCCGTAGCGCCGTTATTGATACGCGGGAGCTTTTCAACGCGATAGGTTCGCTTAACGCCTTTCCTCCTGCGGTTGTCAAAGAATTCAAAAATATCAATGATCCCACAAGGTTAGCCGAGTTTGTTGCTTCCAATTTCCTGCGTAATACCGGAGAGCTTCAGAAAGTTCTGGAAGAAAATTCACCGCTTAAAAAGCTGAATATGGTTCATAAAGCGCTTGAAGACGCGCTTGCTTTCATGCAGGTGAAAAACGATATTAAACGCAAAACGATGGCGCGGCTCGACAAAGGGCAGAAAGATATGATTCTGCGCGAGCAGATGAAGCAGATCCAGAGCGAACTCGGGGAAAGTGACCCGTTTTCTGCAAGTATTCAGGATTACGAGAAAAAATTGGCTCAGAACATTCTGCCGGAATACGCCGCGACCGAAGTAAAAAAGCAGGTTGAGAGGCTTAAGAGCATGAGTCCTTTTTCGCAGGATTCATCGATGCTTTCATCGTGGATCGACTCTGTTTTCGACCTGCCGTGGAAAGATTCGACAGAGGACAACAAGGATATAAACGAGGCCGAAAAGGTTCTTCAGGCTGATCATTACGGGCTTGAAGACGTCAAAGAAAGGATTTTGGAGTTTCTGGCGGTGCGTCAGATAAAAGGCGACCAGAATTCGAAATCTCCGATTCTATGCTTCGTGGGGCCTCCCGGAGTCGGCAAGACTTCGCTCGGAAAGTCGATCGCGCGCGCTTTGAAACGCAAATTCTACCGTCTGAGTCTCGGAGGCTTGCATGACGAAGCCGAGATCCGTGGTCACAGGCGGACTTATGTAGGCGCGATGCAGGGAAAGATCCTGAAAGGGCTCACTACATGCAAGTCGAATAACCCTGTTTTCATGCTCGACGAAATCGACAAACTGGGAAAGGATTTCCGCGGAGATCCTTCGTCGGCGCTCCTTGAAGTGCTTGATCCCGAGCAGAATTTCTCGTTCCTTGACAATTATATCGGTCTTCCGTTCGACCTCAGCAAAGTCTTTTTCATCGCGACGGCGAACTGGGAAGATACGATTCCGGAACCTTTAAAAGACAGAATGGAAATCATCCGTCTTTCCGGCTATACTGACATGGAACGTATTGAAATCGCTAAGAAATATCTGATTCCGCGTCAGCTTGAAAACAACGGTCTCGCACCTAAAGAGATCCAGTTCACAAAAGAGGCGCTTCTTTTCATTTCGAGAAGATACACCCGTGAAGCGGGAGTCAGAAACTTTGAAAGGTGCATCGGCTCGATCTGCCGCAAAACTGTCACTCTCAAAGTGCAGAAAAAGGATTTCGCGAAGAAGATCACACCGAAAGTTGTCGAGCAGTATCTCAAGCTTCCTCCTTTTTCGGAACACGATTTCGACGAGGAAAAGAGGGTAGGAGTCATTACCGGACTTGCATGGACGCAGTATGGCGGCGCGACACTCAAAATCGAAGCGAATTCGATGAAAGGAAGCGGAAACCTGCTTCTCACCGGAAAACTTGGCGAAGTCATGCAGGAATCGGCTCGCATCGCGCTTTCATTCATCCGCAGCAACGCGGCTAAATTCGGTCTTGGCGGCGATTTCACGATAAGCGACAAGGATATCCACATCCACTTCCCGGCAGGAGCTACACCGAAAGACGGACCGAGTGCCGGCATCGCGATAACTTCGGCACTTCTCAGCCTGTTTTTAGGCAAGGCGATCGATTCAAAAATCGCGATGACAGGAGAGATCAGCCTCACCGGCGAAGTCCTTCCGATCGGCGGCCTCAAAGAAAAACTTCTCGCCGCGAAACGCAACGAAGTTACCAAAGTCCTTATTCCGGAGCAGAACAGAGCCCTTTACGGCAGCATCGAAGACGAGATAAAATCGGGCATCGAAGTCGTTTTCGTCAAGGAATACAGCGACGTTTTCAAAGTTTTGTTCGGGTAGAGCTTACTCATGTGAAACGCATTTTTCTCCGTTCCACAGTTCACCTTCAGGACAGGGGTCGGAAGCTACGCAAGTTACGATAGCTGTATCCGTTTTGTTTATAATCATTACAAAGTCTGAGCTTATGTTGCTACTTGAGTTGTAAACACTTGTATAAACAATGGCTTGTGTCGGGTCGCTCGTATATGAAGTCGACGACCAGCACGGAGAGGATTTATATTGATTAAATATGAAGTAAGCTTCATTTCTGTTGGGTAGTCTCCAATTGGAAATGCCTGCATAAGTCAGATCTTCGCAATATTTTAGAGCCTTTTCCCAGTTAGTTTCTTTTTCAGAACTTTTCATAAGAAGTTTTTGAGGAAGAAGTGTGTCAATTTTGGACAATGTAATTATGGAAGATTCCTGTTTTTCCGGCAAGTCTCTTACATAACGGAAATATTCTTTTTTATGAGATTGGGTTACCGAATATGTATTGCTTTCGGTAAGAGCGGTTTCGAAATTTATTCCTTTTACAAACCAGTATTGCTCTGGAATGTAGCGTTTTACATTATTTGTAATAAGAGGTCCGTCGTAAAGGTACATATCAGTGTAAAACAAATCGGAAGGAGTCCCTGGAAAATAAGCCTCGTTTATGGCCGGTGAAAATGTTCCGCTGTCAATTATCGAGTTGTAATCATGGAAATTTGCCATTCTCCAGTCTGAATATTCTCCCCAAGTTGTATTATATACGCCGTCTTGTCTTGAGAAAACTTCCTGAATCAATTCAAGACCGGAATTGTTGTCTATAACAGTGTTGCCGAATTCGTGATTTTTGATGGTGAAATTCTGCGGAAGGCACAGTCTTTTTTCAGCATAGTTTGCATCCTGTCCGAAAAAAGGTTCTCCGGCTTTAGGGCAAGGGATCTCTTTTTCGTTGTCATAGCATTTTGTCTGACCTGTGCACGACAAACCTTTGAAAGAGTTTAGGGGTTCGCAGGTTCTTTTGTTCGGGAACCAGACATAATTTTCATCACAAACGCAGATGTAGTCTCCTGTTTTTCCTTTTGCGATACACATGCCTGTTGAATTTTCAACATTTTTGCACGGTTCTTCAAGACACGGGTCGATGAAAGGTTTTATATCATCATCTTCGTCAATGGTTTCTGTGTCATAATCAGATTTAATTCCTTCGTTATCCGTGTCGAAGTCCTCGTCTGTCAAATCAGCATCGGTATTGGAAACAGGGTCCGGTTTTGTGTTGCTGCCGCAGCCCGAAAAAAGAAAAATCGCCGCTAAAAAGATAAGAAAAAATAAAAATTTAATGCTGAACACGGTGGAAAACGGCACGATTTTTGTCATTTTGAACCTCAATTCGCAAAAAACAGAATATTATATTTAAAATTAAAATAAAAAACAGAAAAACCGGATTGACAATAAGAGTAATATTACTATATATACAGCCGTTTTTTGCTGTGTATGTTTGAGGATGCAATGTTCGGCAAGTTTTTGAAATCGAAAATTCATCGCGCGGTCGTTACCGGAGCCGATATAAATTATCAGGGAAGTATTACGATCGATAAGGAGCTTATGCGTCATGCGGACTTGCAGCCGTTTGAATTTGTCGACATCTGGGATGTCACGAACGGAGCAAGGCTTGAGACTTACGTCATCGAAGGCGAGGCTGGCTCAGGATGTATCTGTATCAACGGCGCGGCGGCTCATCTTGTAAAAAAGAACGATCTGGTGATCATCGCTTCGCACAGGTATGTTACGGAAGGCGAAAGTGTTCCCGAACCGAAAGTAATTTTTGTCGATTCACACAATAAGCCCGTTCATTAGAGGTTTTCATGGAAAAGAAGCAAAGAGTTTTCGGCAGAGCGCCGATTTCGCTCAAAATATCTCTTTCTGAAGATACAGACGACATCAGCATCAAATTTGACACTACGAACCTGAGCATTGGGGGCATTTTTGTAAAGTCTTCGCTGCTCTGGGAGCCGGGTCAGGTTTTCAATCTTGCTTTCACTCTGCCGGGATTTGACAAGGAAATCAAAGTAAAAGGTGTTGTCGCGAGAAGTGATGACAAATACTCGATTTTTACTGAAAACGATTCTTCAATTCCAGGAATGGGGATAAAATTCATAGATTTGAGCGAAGAAGACAGGAAAATTATAAAAGAGTTTATTTCGCAGCAAGATTCCGCAAAATAGTTTTCTTACAAGGTGAAAATGCAGGAAAATAGCAATAATAACAATTATTTGTCTGTAAGACGCAAACACTTTCTGTGGGGAACTTTTGCTCTTGTACTGTTCGGGGTGATTCTTTATTTTGCAAGTATAGCGGGCGATTACGCTGAAAAAAATGATATTGAAACATTGGAAGATGTTAAAGAAAATGTTGCCGGTATTTTGAAGCATGATTTCGCACTTTTCCCGGAAAACGATACGGCAGAAGAGGAAAAAAAGGAGATAGAAAAAGAGGAAAAATCCAAAAATATTCTCAAAGTTCCGATTCTGCTCAACTGTTCGGTGGAAGAGGGGAAAGCGGTTGTCAAAGAACCTTTCGAAGTTGCGAAAAATAAGGTAACGAACGCTGTCTTTGAACTTGCCAGTCACGGCAACACAATGTATTCATTGAATTTTTCTTCAAAAGAAAATGCTGTTTACTGCAAAGGGACTTTGAAAGAAGGACAGCAGAAAATTTTTGTTTATTACTGCGAGAAAATATGACGGCAAACGACTGTTCAACCGAAAAAAAGATAAAAATCGTTACCGCAGTGGGACTTTTAGCCAACTTTTTTCTGACGGTTTTCAAGATCATCGCCGGATATTTCGGAAACAGCCAGACAGTCATCGCAGACGGTATCCACAGTCTTAGCGATTCTGTGACTGATATCGCCGTGATCGTAGGTTCCTCATTCTGGAGCGCGCCGCCTGACGAAAGCCATCCGCACGGCCACAAGAGGATCGAGACTTTTATTACGGTTATCATCGGACTCGCGCTTTTCTTCGTCGCTTACGGGATCGGGCATAACGCCGTTGTTACTTTCAATGACCCTGATGAAGCTCCGTCATGGATCGCATTCGCCGCCGCAATAGTTTCAATTCTCGTAAAAGAAATTCTTTATCAATACACTTACCGCTCGGGAAAAAAGCTGAAATCGTTGGCGGTAGTTGCAAACGCATGGCATCACAGAAGCGACGCTATAAGCTCGGTTCCTGCTGCTCTTGCGGTAATAATCTCAATGAAATTCCCTACTTATCCTTATATCGACAACATCGGTGCAATAGTGGTTTCGCTCTTTATCGTCTGGACTGCGTTCAAAATTTCATGGTCTTCTGTTCTTGAACTCACCGATGCCGGCGCGGACAAGGCCGCCTGCGAATCGATCGAAAGCGCGGCGAAGAGCGTCGAAGGGGTAAAAAGCATTCACAAATGCAGAACGAGAAAATACGGAAGCGGAATACAGGTCGATCTTCACATTCAGGTCGACCCGAATATAACGGTCCGCGAAGGGCATGCGATAGGGCACAAAGTCGAAGACGAACTTTTCAAAAACCACGATGTCATCGATGTAATAGTCCATGTCGAGCCGGACGATGAATGTGAAAGTAATCATTAACAAATTCGGAGGTTTATATGTTTGAAGGAACAACGATAATCTGTGTCAGGGATAAATCGTCGGTGATAATCGCCGGAGACGGGCAGGTAACTTTCGGAAACACCGTTCTCAAAGGTAACGCCCGCAAAGTGAGGAGACTTGCAGAAGGGCGTATCGTTGCCGGTTTCGCGGGTTCCACTGCCGACGCGGTGACACTTTTCGAGATTTTTGAGGAAAAACTTAAAAAATACAACTACCAGCTGAAAAAATCGGCGGTCGAGCTCAGCAAAGCGTGGAGAAAAGACAGGGTCCTGGGCAAACTCGAAGCGCTTCTTCTTGTCGCCGACAGCGAGGAAACTTTGCTGATTTCGGGAAGCGGAGACGTTCTTGAACCTGAAAAGAATATCATCGCGATCGGTTCGGGCGGAAATTACGCCTATGCAGCGGCCGTCGCACTCAGTGAAAACACGAAACTTACGGCTCACGAAGTCGCTCTGCGTTCGCTAAAAATAGCGTCCGACATCTGCATCTACACCAATTCCAACTTCACTTTTGAAGAAATCAAGCTTAACGGAGAAAAGAAATGAGCAAATATTCAGTCGAAGAATTGACTCCAAAGCGCGTCGTCGAAGAGCTCAACCGCTTCATAATCGGGCAGGACGAGGCAAAAAAGGCGGTCGCGGTGGCACTTAGAAACCGCTGGAGACGCTCGAAAATAGAAGACGATTTTCTGCGTAAAGAGATAACTCCGAGAAACATTCTCATGTCGGGACCTACCGGAGTCGGCAAGACCGAGATCGCAAGAAGGCTTGCCGAGATCTCAAACGCGCCGTTTTTAAAGGTCGAGGCGACTAAATTCACCGAAGTCGGATATGTCGGCAGGGATGTCGAATCGATGATCAAAGACCTCGTCAAACACGCAGTCAACGAGAAAAAAAGAATCGAAACCGAAATAGTCTACAAAAAGGCGGAAAGCATTGCAGTTGATAAAATTCTCGATCTGCTCAATGTTCCGAACCCCGAAAAACTTCCCAAAGACGATGCCGATTACGAAGAAAAATACAAAAGGCAGAGCGACTACCGTAAAAAAATGGCGGACAAGCTTGAAAACGGCAAGCTCGACGACAAAAAGGTGAGCGTTCCGATAAAGCCGAGCGCTCCTATTCCGGTTTTTGAAGTCATCAGCGGCTCCGGCGGAATAGAGGAAATCGACTCGATGATAAAGGATATGATGAGCAACATCTTCCCGCCTAATGCGCCTCAGCAGAAAGGGAAAAAAGAGAAGACAATGCCAGTGTCAGAAGCTTTTGAATACATTCTCCAGACCGAGGCCGAAAAGTTGCTCGACCACGAAAAAATCGTCCGCGAGGCACTTGAATGGGTCGAGGAAGACGGAATTATTTTCATCGACGAAATCGACAAAATCATCGCAAGCGGCTCAGCAAACGGCCCCGATGTTTCCCGCGAAGGCGTCCAGCGCGACATTCTGCCGATAGTTGAAGGGTGCATCGTCAATACGAAATACGGACCTGTAAAGACAGATCACATACTTTTCATTGCGGCAGGCGCTTTCCACATGAATTCTCCCGAAGATCTGATCCCCGAACTTCAGGGGCGTTTCCCGATCAAGGCGCGCCTTCTTTCGCTCACGAAAAAGGATTTTGTGAGAATTCTGACCGATACTGAAAACTCGCTTCCGGTTCAGTATGCTGAGCTTATGAAATCTGAAAACGTCACTCTCAATTTCACTCCGTCTGGAATAGAAGAGATCGCAGCGATCGCATTCGAAGAGAACAGCACGACGCAGGATATCGGCGCAAGAAGGTTGCAGTCGGTAATGGAGATCCTGCTTGAGGATATCTCGTTTACGGCTTCCGAAAAAAGCGGCACGAAAATCAAAATCGACAAGGCTTATGTGAATAAATGGTATAAGTCTGCACGCGAAAACGAAAAACTTTCCAACTATATAATTTAATTGAGGAAAAATGCAGTATCAGTATGAAACGAGCGGAACCTGCTCCGAAATGATCCTTTTCGACATCAACGAAAACAAAGTCGTCACGAATATCAAATTCATCGGCGGCTGCAACGGAAACCTGAAAGCCGTTTCCAAACTCGTTGACGGCTGGACATCAGACCAGATAGCGGCGAAACTTCTCGGCAACGAATGCGGATTCAAAGGAACTTCATGCGCCGACCAGCTTGCGAAAGCGGTTCTCGAAGCGGCGGAAAAGGTGAAATAATATCTGCGTTGAAAGCAAATCCGACGGCTGCTCGATGCTGTTTATCTAAATTCCCGAATTTCTAAATTCACAACCCCTTGTTTTTAGTCTGTTTTTAACTATAATTTGCCGTTGTAACTTTAATTGGAGGCAAACATGAGTTACGAAGCGTTGTTGGAACAGATAAAAGCCGCGCCGGAAGAGTGCCTTGATGAAATTTCCGATTTCATCGATTTTGTAGTGTCCAGGTATGAAAAACAAAATGAAAAGGCTGATGAAAAACCGACACCGCAGCTTGCGTCCGCGATGCTTGAAGCCTTGCAGATAAGCGGTGATTCTTCGGTAAAAGGTTTCAATTCCACAAAAGAGCTTTTTGAAGATCTGAACGCATGACCTACACGGTAAAAACAACTTCACAATTCAAAAAGAGCTATAAACTGGCTGTTAAAAGAGGGCTGGATGTTGCTCTTTTGGAAGATGTAATCAACAAATTGAAAGAAGACATTCCACTTGAAGAACGCTTTCGTGATCACCAGCTTACCGGAAACATGAAATTGTTCAGAGAATGTCACATTCAACCCGATTGGCTGCTCATCTATTTAAAACAAGAAGAAATTCTGACTCTTACACTTGTTGATACGGGGACTCATTCCGATTTATTCAGAAAATAGCACAAATCCGACGGCTGCTCGATGCTGTTCATCTAATCAACCGAAGTAGGGGGTTCGCCTCGCAAGTGTGAGCCCGTTCACGCTTTTCGCTCCGTTTTTTTTCAAAAGTTTCGCTATTTCTTCAATGGTTGAAGCGGTCGTGCAGACATCGTCTACGATCAGAAAATTTTCTCCTTTGACGCTTCGTGTGAGGGCGAAGGCGTCTTTCAGGTTTTTTGTCCTCTCTTCGTAGTCAAGTCCTGCCTGATGCGCGGTTTTTCGCATTTTTTTCAGTAACTTGGGGTCAAATTTCAAGTCGTGCGCTTTAGCCACTCTGTCGGCTAAAATCTCGGCTTGGTTGAAAGAACGCAGAAGTTTGTCGAGAAATCTCATCGGTGGAAAGATGACAGTGCGCTTTTCAATAAGTTTGAGAGGCGCGTTTTCTGCAAGGTATCGCCCTAAAATTTCGGCGATGCTTTTCACTTTACCGTATTTCATCTCCGAAATCAGTTTTGAAATGCTTCCGCTGTAGATAAAAAGCGAAAATATTTTATCAAAATGGAGCTTTTTCCCTTTGCAGGAACAGCATCTTTCTTCACTTGGAGTGAGGGTGAAATTCCCGCATTTAGGGCATCTTCTTTCGCAGAAAAGGGCGAATTTTGCACATTCCTTACATAAAAATTCTTTATTTTCGGTTCTGCTTCCGCAAATTAAACAGGCGTTCATTTTTAAATATCAGATAAATTCATTTGCTTATATATGAAAAAATATTTAAATCAATAAATTGGTTCGCAGATTTTTCGCTACGCTCAAAATGACGAAATTGTCTTTTTTTGACTTGCATTTTCTATACCTTATAATTTGCGGCTTTGTTGTTTTTAAGGAGTTTTTTATGGATAAAATATCGTCAAAATCATCGTTTCATTCTTTGATTCTTGAACATCCGCGCATTTTTTTAGCTATACTTTCGGCGCTTTTCTTTCTGCCTCTGCTCGGAAGTTACCCTGTTTTAGGGCAGTGGGAGCCGCATTACGGCAGAGTCGCGATGGAAATGATGGCGAATGGTTCGTGGGACTGGTTCCTTGATCCGGTATATCTCGGAAAGCACAACTTCTGGTCGAAGCCGATTTTCTGTTTCTGGATGGTTTTTCCGTTTATGAAGATTTTCGGCCCGACAGAACTCGCTTTAAGGCTTCCTTTCGCGATAAACGGCATATTTTTTGTTTTATTGGTCCATTTTATCGCAGAAAAAATTCTTAAAGATCCGCTGAAGGCTCTTATTGCAGCTTTTGTAACGATTTTTACACCTTACACCTACATGATTTCGAGACAATTCATGTGGGATATAACTTTTGTGACATTTTTGACCGGCGCGATAGGTTTTCTCTACATCGGGCAGCGCGATAAAGACAAAAAACTGATCCGTCTTTCGTATCTTTTCATGGGGCTCGGAATGCTCACGAAAGGGTTGCTTGCTGTCTGCTTTCCAGTTGCGGCAATGATTCTATGGATGATTGCAACTCTTGATTATTCCAAGGGATTTAAGGCTGTAATAAAAGATGCACTTGAGTTTGTGATGTCTCTCAGACCGTTTGAAGGTGCAGCGATTTTCCTTATCGTTTCGCTTCCGTGGTATATCTACATGGGGGTAAAGCACGGAGCACCTTTCTACAACGAGTTTTTCATGGAGCATCACTTTGGCAGGCTTGAAGGAAAGATTGACAAGCCCGACGGTCCTTTTGAATTTTACATCTGGCAGCTTTCTTTAGGAGCATTTCCGTGGGTCGCATTCCTGATTCCAGCTCTTTTTTCTGCGGCTGGAAAAGTTAGAAAAAATAAAGACTTGGCTTTTATGCTGCTCACATTTTTCTTCATTTTTCTTTTTTTCACCCTTTCTGCTACAAAGTTCCCGCACTACGTTTTCCCAGTAGTGCCTTTCATGGTGATGATTCTTGCTGAAGGTTTCGTTGATCTGCTGAGAAGCGAGCGCACGGCAAAGGTTTATCCGATTATCGGCGTTGTGTCGGCGTTTTTTCTCATTCTGATAGGGAAGGATATTGCTACAGGTCTCAACTATGCCGACATGATTTACCTCATAACCACTCATCACGTCCAGACATGGTTCGGGCGCGTTTTTGATCCTGTCCCGGTTCTTACTGTCTTTCTTCCGATTATGGCTCTTTTTATAGCACTGCCGGTTGTTAAACCCGACAAAAAGATTCTTTTCAATATTTCCGCAGCTGCTTTTACACTTGTTGCTGTCGTATGGTCTGGGTACATAAATTTTGTCTGGGTTCCCAATATGCTTGAAGTTTTCACGCCGAAGCACCTCGTTGAAAAATACTTTGAAATGAAGAAGCCGGGCGACAAAATGGTCGATTTTCACAACTGGAAAAACAGGTCTATGTATTTTTATCTAGGGCTTGACGAAGAACTTCACCGTTATACAAAAGTCGAGCAGATTCAGGTACTTATTGAAAAAAATCCCAATAATACTGTTTTTATAACAACAAAAAAGGATAAAGTTTCCGGACTTCGAGCGGCACTTTTGAATAAACCCGGAATTGCAATAACAAAAGTTGCCGACGATGCAGTAGACACTTACATGGAAATTGAAATGTACACAGCTTCGATGAAGGATAAAAACGCCGATATGTCGGAAAAGTGGAAGAAAAATCTCCTCGAAGAATCGCAGATTCCGACAAATATCAAAAGAGTAAACGGAACTTTAGGCAATAACACCATTGAAATCATAGGCTATGAAATTAACAATCAGCGTTTTGACCCGGGTGATGAAATTGAGCTCACACTTTACTACAAAGTCATGAAAGAGATGGACAAGAACTGGAAAGTTTTCTTCCACTTCGATGTTTACAGCGGCGCTCTGCCACATTCGTTCAAGCTTGACGACTATCCTCAGCAGGGTTATCTGCCGACAACAAAGTGGACGCCGGGAATGATTCTGAAAGATACTTTCAAAGTTACGGTTCCAAGAGAGCATCCTGGCGGAGGAGTCAAGATATATACCGGATTTTACGAAGAAAATGACAGAATGGATGTTGATAAGGAATCATTCAATGACGGTCAGAAACGGTTTATTTTGGGAACATTCAGCGTGAATATAAAGTAATGGAAGAGAAAAAGAATAACAAAGCAATTCATATCGCCTTATTTTCTCTTGTTATAATTGTTCTTTTGTTCAACGTATTTTCCTATTTTGGCGCGTCAATAATGCTGCCGGGACGTGAACTCCGCGAAATTTCAGGCTTAGATCCTCAGACCAACAGAAATGCTCGGATAGATCTTTCAAAAGGGACAGTTATTCTCAACATCTGGGCGACGTGGTGTGGAGCGTGCATTTCTGAAATGCCGGAACTCAACAAAGTTGCTGCAAAACATAAAGTTTTCGGCGTAATAAAACCCGTTTTCAAATACGAAGTTTACCGTGATGTAGCACCTAAATTTAAAAGCGTAATCGCACAGGATGAATTTTTTGAAGATCTCTATATTTCCGTTCTTCCCACGACTCTTCTCATTAAGGACGGCGTGATAAAGAAAGTTCATGTCGGAACGATAACGCCAGATTTTATCGAAGAGTGGATAAAAAACGCTGAATAAGCGAATTTCATTTCAGAAATTTTCAAAATAGGTATAATCTTCCGGTTTTATTTTGAGGTGTTCTTGAGATTTCCGCCGCTTTTCTTAGGTTTTTCAACGATTTTCTGGGGTTTTTGCGCCGGATGGGAAGTGTTTTCGATTGCGGCTGCTCTGATTTTTGAAGCTTCATACATTGTGAAAACGAGGTTTGACCTGCAGAAAAAGGATTTTATCCGGATCTCCGATTTAAGTTCTCTCGTTATGTTTATTCTCCTTTTCTATTCGTATGTTGAGAACGAGCCGAGGGTGATTTTTCTGAAATTCATAACGACTGTTCCGATAATTTTCATGCCGCTGCTTTTCGCACAGCTTTTCAGCACTTCTGACAAGGTTGTGATAGGAACTAAATTTGGTAAAAACATTCATGCCCATGCGCCGGTCGATATAAGGACTCTCTATATTCTCTCTATACTTTTTGCGACTGCAGCGTCAAATATAAAAAGTGTCTGGTTTGTTGTTCTGTTTATGATTATAATATTTGTCTCTCTCTCTGGTGTTGTCAAAGATTCAAAGTCGTTGAAACGCTATATTTCTTTTTGTCTAACAGTTGTTTTTATTACG
Source organism: bacterium UBP6_UBA1177 (assembly GCA_002310995.1). GTDB lineage: Bacteria > UBP6 > UBA1177 > UBA1177 > UBA1177 > UBA1177. Next base: position 59,298 of record DBYV01000044.1, read on the forward strand.
GTTTTGATAGGCGGAATAGTTGTTGGCGGTCATTTTCTCATAAGTCGAAAAATGATGCAGTGGTATAATGACTGGTATACCTCTTTATCTTCAGATCCTTTCAGAACTTCGACATCGATGGGAGAAATCGGAAATTTGAAACAGTCAGGAGAAATAGTGCTCAGAGCTTATCCTGAAGAACCTTCTTTGCCGTTGTATTTGAAGCAGTCTGATTACAATATTATAGTTGGAAATACATGGTATTCGCGCCCGAAAAAAACGAATTCTGTTTTTCCTGCAAGCGATATGGAATGGCAGTTTTTCGGGGAAGGCGAGGGTGAAAAAAAGATGAAAATTTCGACCTGGATGAGTAAGAAACAGGGCGAAGGTGTTATCCCTCTGCCAGACGGAGCGAAAAGGGCGATTGAACTTGATGTTGCAGGTATAGAAATAAGCGCTTTGGGTGCGGTTTATGTCGAGGAAGGTCCTGAACTTCTTGAATTTACGATAACTTACGATCCTGAAAACAGTTTTGAACCTTTGCCGCACAGGTCAGATCTTTTTATTCCGAAAGAAGAGCGGGATATAATAGACGATGTTATGCAGAAAAACGGCTTGACCGGTGTGACGCCTGAAGAAACCTTACAGAATATCGAGCGTTTTTTTGCAAGTTTCAACTATACGCTGGAACAGAAAAACAGGGCAGGGGGATCTTATCTGGATGATTTCCTTAACAATACGCACTCAGGTCACTGTGAATACTTTGCAACAGCTACGGTTCTTATGCTCAGAAATGCCGGAATAGCAGCTAGATACCGTACTGGATTCATGCTTGACGAGTACGATAGTTTTGAAAACGCGCTTCTTGCTAGAAAACGCGATGCTCATGCCTGGGTAACGGCTTACATCGGCGACAGATGGGTAACGATTGACACAACTCCGCCCCAGTGGAAACTTGCAGATTCTGAGGGGAAATCGTTTTTCGAACCTGTTGAAGATTTTATGGCATGGATAAAAATGAAATATGAGAACTACAGAAGAAAAAAGAGCGATGAATTTAATAAAATTCTGATTGCCGCTGCTTCGTTCCTTACTGTTTTTCTGATGGTCAGGGTTTATCTCCGTAAAAGGCGCGTTAAAAAAGATAAAGTCGTGGAAAAACAGCTTTACGAAATTACGGGCAGTGATTCACCGCTTTACGATATTCTCGATTTTTACGAAAAATCAGGCCTTAAAAGAGAGGACAACGAAACATTGCGCCGTTTCATCGCAAAAAATAAAATCGATATCGGTGAAATCGCAAAACTTCACGAGGAACTCCGCTTCGACACAGCTGCCGACAAAGCTTCTCTTATGTCAGAACTCATAAAAAAATACGAAGATTGGAAAAAATCCCAAGAAGGGTAAAAATATCTAAATTTCAAAATCGTTCAATAAAATTAGATAGTTAGATTTTTGTTCAAGGCGTGTTTTTCTCACAAAACAAGTTCAGGATTACTCAACAGATTTTCAATCAGCGGTTTATAAATAGCATTGTCTGCTGTTATTGTAATAGAACAGACTTTGTTTCCTGCATCCTTTGACGATGCTCCGCAGTGGTAAATTTTTTCATTTTCAGTGCCGAAATCAAGAATGATGTATCGATCATGCAAAATGCCGTTTGTTTCTTTTGCTTCAGCATAAATCTGCTGATAAGCAAGATCAGCTTCGACAACTTTTCCATTTAAAAAGAGAAAATCCTTTTTTATTTCGTTGTTGCTGAAGTCTTCAATAATTTTAATAACATCGGTTTTTGTAACCATACTATCTTCAATTCCTTGAATCTTTTCGGACAGCAAATCCTGTCTGCTTTGCAGAAGTTTAAGTTCCTGATACGGAATCAGCTGGGCGTTATGCCTGACATAATGCGCGATTTCGACAAAAACATTGATAATCTGAATACTCGCCGCAATAGCTCTCGGAGTGTGTAAAACGGATGTAAGCATTGTTAATCCATGTTCGCTGTAAACAGTAGGGTTGTTGCTTCGACCACCTTTAATGCCCTTTGTCTGCATCGGTATTCCAATTTGGAATAGCGATATTTCCTGATCAGTAGGTGTAAAACAGAAATTTTCTGGAAATCTTTCAATATTTCTGTTTTTTGCTTTATTCAGATTTCCAGTTGTAACACCGAAATATGCAGCAATATCTCTGTCTAACATAACACGTATTCCGCGAATCTCGTAAATCTGTGATTTCACTTTGTTTTTATCTATTGACTCAAATAACTCCAGCTCGTTTTTCGAGCTAAAATTTTCATGTTCCGGCAAATTATTTTCCATATACAGTCATCCCCAAGAAACAATTTTTTAACAACATGCTTATACTATAATTTAAGTTTTTATCAATAAATTTTGATTTTAAATTAAAAATTGTCGTCTTTTCGTGGCGACACAACGCAATCACCACTCGCATTTCCTCATTCTCCGAATCAACATTGTCTAACATCTAAATTTCGAAATCATTCAATAAAATTAGATGAATTCAAAAAAACTTCATTTTTTATTTGCATTTCAAGATTTTTTCTGCATAATTAACGAAGTGTTTTTTAGTCAGGGGATAATCCATGAAAACAGCAAAACCATTTGTAAAGTGGGTCGGTGGCAAGAGCCAATTGTTGGAAGCAATAAGAACAAAATATCCCGAAAATATTGAGAAATATTAAAAGCCTTTTCGTGCTTGGTAGTTCCCCAAAATAAATTTGATAAAATATTGTTTCTGAATAGATTGGATCGTTTTTATTCATCTTTTAAGGAGTAGATGTATGAATTGTTTGGCAGATAGCATATTCAGCTGTTTTAAAAATCAGCCTGAATTTACATTGAAATCAGCTTATGAACAGTATTCAGACAAACCAAAAGAAACTGTCAGAGCTAGAATTTATGATAATTTAGGTGTTAAATTTGAGCGCGTTGCAAAAGGCCTTTATCGCACGATACAAGGAGAAGAAACCTGTGTCGTTATTGAGGGCGACGGACGAGATTTGTCTATGTTTAAAGATAAATCTATTGATTGTATTTTGACAGATCATCCATGGTTGGATTTGAAATCAAATAAAGGCGGAGACAGAGCTTTCGCGGAATACGAATGCTTTGAATATACACTTAAAGATTTTGAAGAAAAAAGCAGAATCTTAAAAGATGGTTGTTTTCTTGTTGAAATACTTCCTGCTGAAAATGAAAATAATTACAAGTACTTATACAAAATCAAAGAATATGCTGAAAAAGCAGGATTGTTTTATTATGCTAAAGTAACATGGAAAAAAGGTGACTTTGTCAGCAATACTGGTAGAAAAGCAAAGAACTCGCAGGATGTAATGTTCTTTTCCAAAGGTAAAGCTAGAAATATGCGGTTGGATGTAAAGAAAACTCAGAAATTAGGATATGATTGCTATATGAGCGGAACTTTGAAGATGTTGCCTACAATGTTTGATATTCCGCCAGTTTCCAAAAAGGATAAAATACATCAAAGCGAATTGCCTCTGACACTATGTGAAGAAATTTTGCGATATATTACTTATCAAGGAGAGATAGTACTTGATTCTTTTGCTGGGAGCGGAGTTGTCGGAGAAGCCGCTTTGAATTTGAAGAGAAATTGCATTTTAATAGAAATTGCTAAGGAAAATATCAAAAAAATACAAAAAAGATTTTCGGAAAATATAAATTTCAGGGAAGATTTAGCGTTTTTATAAAGGTGACAAAATGAAAAAAATGACCCAAGCCGAAGCAGTAGTGCAAACATTAGAACGCTTAGGTGGAATTGCAACTTTAGGACAACTGAATCAGGAAGTTTTTTGTATTGAAGATTGTGAATGGAAAACGAAAACGCCGTTTGCTTCAATAAGAAGAATTGTCCAAACAGATAATCGAATTTATAAAATTAAACCAGGACTTTGGGCATTGAAAACATATCGAAAACAGCTTGAACAACGCGGAATAATTACAGAAAATGAATTAAATCAAAACTCAACAGAAGTGCAGGAATTCAATCATTCATACTATCAGGGTTTGTTACTTTCAATAGGAAATATTAAGGGATTGGGAACTTATGCACCGAATCAAGACAAAAATAAAAGTTTTGCTAACGGAAAAATAGATGATTTGCGTTCCATTCAATCAATTCCTGCTTTTTCTTACGAGCAGCTTGTAAAAAGAAGTTCTACAATTGATGTTATCTGGTTTAATGAAAGAACAATGCCAGATTCTTTTTTTGAGGTTGAACATTCAACGGATATTACGAATTCACTGCAAAAATATAATGATTTGCAGGATTTTCATACTAAGATGTATATCGTGGCAGATAAAAGAAGAGAGGAGGAATTCTGGAACAAATTTGCTTATGCTTCTTTTGAGAAATTGAAAAGTGAAAATCGTGTGAAATTTTTAAGTTATGGAGAGTTGGACGATCAATATCAACAAGCTGTTAAACTTCAGTCTATAAATACTGTTATATTATGATTTCCTGCAAATTTTTTACTCATTCAACGGAATTTCTTTTGTGGGCGAGAAAAAGTAAGAAAGTATCGCATTATTATAATTATGAGTTGATGAAAGAAATCAACGGCGGAACGCAGATGCGGGATTTATGGACTCTTCCTGCTATTGCAAGATGGGAAAAATTGTGCGGAAAGCATCCGACACAAAAGCCGTTGCCGTTGCTTGCTCGTATAATTCTTGCTTCAACGCATGAAAACGAATGGATTTTAGACCCGTTTACAGGCTCAAGCACAACAGGAATCGCGGCAAGCCTGCTTGGTCGTAAATTTGTAGGAATCGACAAGGAAAAAGAATATGTCGAACTCTCAAAAAGGCGCAGAATCGAGATCGAAGATCCTGCTAAAAGAGAGGAGTATCGCAACAGAATCGCACGATATAACAATCAACCTTTGTTAGAAATCCAAGAAATATAATAAAACTGCCGAAGATTTAGTTCTAAATTCTGAGCAAAAGACGACATATTGCGTTTGTATCAAATTTTTTCCACAACATCTTGACTTTTTCTTAAGATTATGTAAACTAACCGTAATTTAATCCATTGGAGGTGGGCATTGGAATTGAAGGTTAGTAGAGGTGTAGGATTGATTGATGGAGGCGAAAAATGAGTAGCATAGTTTTGGAACTCCAAAGAGAGGTGATAAGGGAAGGCTGCGATGTTTTAAATCTTCTAAGAAAAGCACATGTTATTGCTGCAAAACTCAACTTGGAAAAATTCGATAAGTGGGTTTTGTCAGAGTTAAATGGCTATAAAAACAAAGATTCCATACCAGAATATCGTTCTATAAACGGATCTTTAAAGGGATGGAATCCTTATCATGGTTGGCTTACGGTTACGTTGTTAGATAAAAGTTTGGAAAAAGTGCTTTGTACAAAAAAAGAAGGAGAATCTCTTGGGGCTTTAATTGAACTTGAAAAAAAATCTGACGGCTTTTTTTTGATTTATTTCAATGCCGAATTGAACTCGATAGTAAATTCTTTACGTGAATTCCCTCTACCAACGCGATACTCGTTGCATTGTAGTTCACATCAAATAAAATCAATAGTCGAACATGTGAAGAATACTATATTGGAATGGACAATTAGACTTGAAACGGAAGGAATATTGGGGGAAGAAATGCAATTTAATTCTGAAGAAAAAGAGTCAGCAAAACGGATTACTCAGACGATAAATATTTATGGTAGTGCAAATGTTATCAATGGTGATGCCCCAAACTCTGCAATTGTTGCTGGAAACGAAAATACAGTCACATATACTTCAAAAGTGCTGAATGCTGTTTCCGAAATTGAATCGTCCTTGAATAACGAAGATATTTCATCCGAAGATAAAGAAACAGCAATTGAAATGATCGCAGACATCAAGGAAAAAGTATCGCAGGAGAAAAAGTCGAGTATTTTGAGATCTGCATTTATAGGTTTGTTAGATTTCGTAAGTGGAGTAGGCGCCAGTCTTACTGCCGCGCTAATTCAATCGAAAATACAGGGATTGTTCTGAGATATTACAGAGGTGTACTGCTATGGCACGAAAGAAAGTTGAAACAATAGTCAAAGATAAAATAAAACCTTTTTTACTTAAAGACAAGGACAGTGACTTTTTGGATCAGTTATCTCGGCAATATTCTTATAGATTGCTTGTAAACAGCATTGATGAGGCTACAAAATATCTTGAATATGATGAGAATGGGCAAGTAATCGAAGCGTCAATACAACGATTCTTAAAAAAAATCGATAGCATCGCTCATAATAAATCTCTTCCGCTAATTGAGCAAAAGATTGTTCATATAGATAATAAGGGAAAAAAATATATTATGGAGTGGGACTCGCAAGAAGCTTGTGTTTTGTTACAGGCTTGTGTCAAGGGATTGAAGTCATTAAGATGGTCAAACGAAAGAATAGTAAAAGAATTTCTAGAGGAAACTTTGACCGAGACGAGAAATGTAGAGTGGTCTACATGGTTCAAAAAAATTAAAAAATTTAATAATAAGATTAAGAAGTCGATAAAAAACGATAATAGAACTATCAAGCAATCCGGAACGATTTTACCAGAAGGACTTTTTGTGGAACTGCCACATAATTTTGGTTCTATTTGTAAACAAATCAATGCAAGTTACGAAAATCATCTTTACGATTGCACGGCAGTAATGATGCGCCATTTACTAGAAATTTTGCTAGTTTTATCTTATCAAAAAGCTAACATTGAGAATGAAATAATGGCCAGTGATGGAAAACATCATGTTCCGCTTGACTCTATGATAAAAAATGCAGTTAATAATTCAAAATTAGCTCTCTCGTTAAGCACAAAAAACGACATGAGACATTTTAAAGATTTGGGTAATTATTCTGCACATAAAATTTGGTATAGCTGCACTAAAGGAGATTTAGAACCTCATATACTTAAATATCGAGCTATTATTGAAGAACTCTTTTATAAATCTGGGATTAAAAAATAAGTTCTGGAACAAACCCAACAATCCCACTCATTGAAATCAAATTCTGCGAAAGTCGAGTCCTTGAAGTTGAGCAATAAACACTTGAATTTATTTGGATATCCGTTTAAGGTCGAAATTTTTGACCTTAGACGAAGACCTATTTTTTTCTGATTTCGCGAGACGTTTCAGGAAACGCCTCTACCGATTTTAGGCGCCCCTGATTTCAGGGGAGCTGCCGCAAGCGGCTGAGGGGTCTGTAAGGATTGCAAATCCGCAGACAAAAATTCCAAAATAATCTTAAAATAAAAAACAAAAAATAATTTGACTTTCTTGATAAATACATAAATTTTGCTGAGATTGTTTGGAAACGGAGCCCAACCCGATGACCCCACTCAATAAACTCAAATCCGGCGAGAGCCGAACCCTTGAATTTAAGCGGGAACTGCCGCAGAATGCGGGAAAGAGGGGGAACGGCGATAATTTGGAGGAAATATAAATGAATCTCGATATCAATCAAAAGTTGGACGAACTTCTTTCGATGAAATATGAAACTGAGACCGTTGAATTTAAAGAAGCTAAAGAGACTTTTGCTTTTGATGATCTCGGAAAATATTTTTCAGCTTTGAGCAATGAAGCGAACCTTCACAATGAAAAATATGCATGGCTCGTTTTTGGTGTTGAAGACAAAAAACACAATATTGTCGGGACAAATTACAAAAATGATGACAAGTCTTTGCTGGCTCTGAAAGAGGAAATGGGAAAGCAGACTACAGGAAATTTAACTTTTGTCGAAATATATACTTGCCTTAGAAAAGCCAAAAATAACGAGGAAAAACGAGTTCTTGTTTTCCAAATTCCGGCTGCTCCGTGCGGAATGCCGGTTGCATTCAAAAGAATGTATTACGGGCGTGACGGCGAGGCTCTTGTCGGGCTGAGTATCGAAAAAATCGAGAGGATCCGCGCCCAGAATGTTACGAATGACTGGAGTGCGCAGATCATTCCAAACGCTACGTTCGAGCATCTTTCAAAAGAGGCGATTTCGCTTGCGCGGAAAATGTATGCCGAAAAGAATCCTCATCTTGCTTCTGATATTGAGCGTTGGAGCGATTCGACTTTTTTGAATAATGCACGGCTTACACGCGAAGGCAAGATCACCAATACGACGATCCTGCTTTTGGGAAAGCCAGAATCGGCAGATTTGATTATTCCGGCTATCAGTCAAATTACCTGGATTCTGAAAGACCGTGACGGCATGGTAAGGGATTATGAACATTTTTACTGCCCGCTCATTGTTTCGGCAGAGAAAGTTCAGGCAAAAATACGAAATCTAACATCCCGTTACATGACCGGCGATTCGATTTTTCCGAAAGAAACTTTGCAGTACGATCCTTACATTATCCGCGAGGCGTTGAACAACGCTATCGCTCATCAGGATTATTCAAAAGCGGGAAGAATCACCGTTCAGGAGCACGAAGACGACTATCTGATTTTCTGCAACTGCGGCGATTTTATTCCGGGAAGCATAAAAAATGTTTTGAAAGCTGAATATTCTGCGAGCAATTACCGCAATCCGTTTCTTGCGACTGCAATGGTCAATCTGAACATGATCGACACTGTCGGAAGCGGTATCCTGAAAATGTTCCTTGCTCAGAAAAAGAGATGTTTTCCTTTGCCCGATTACGATTTTTCAAATCACGAAGTACGCATGAAACTTTATGGCAAAATCCTGGATATAAACTATACCAGGCGGCTCCTGAATGAAGATTTGCCGCTTTCTGAAGTCTTCGAATTGGATAGAAAACAGAAAGAAGAATTCATTTCGCATAGAAACGATCCTGTAAAAGAACAAGTAAAGGAACAAGTAAATGTCCAAGAAAATGTCCAAGAAAATGTCCAAGAAAAAGGAGTAAATGTCCAAGAAAATGTCCAAGAAAAAACTCGAGAAGAAATGATACTAAATCTTTTGCAGAACAATAATACAATCTCGATACGAGAACTTGCAGAGCAATTAAATATGACTGCAAAAACGATTCAGCGAGATTTAGATAAATTAAAGTCACAAAACCTTATCCGCCGCATAGGTCCGAACAAAGGCGGTCACTGGGAGGTGATTAAAAAATGACCTTACTCGATGAAATCAAATCCGGCGAAAGCCAAACTCTCGAATTTAAACAGTAACCATCTGAATTTATTTGAAAATCCGTTCGAGGTGCAATTTTTGCACCTCGATGCAATCAATCTGACCAGCGCAAGATAACTCACCAAAATAATTCCCATTTACGTTCAAAAGCATAGATGTTTCTACCGCTTCTTGCCTCCCATGAAGTAGGAGAGGTGTCACGCAGTGACGGAGAGGTCTGAGATGTTTCTACCGCTTCTTGCCTCCACTGAGTTTAGGTGTTTTTACCGATTCTCGGCTCCCCTGAAGTAGGGGAGCTGCCGAAGGCTGAGGGGTCTATTCGGTGTCATATTAACTGATAAAATTTCTTCACAAACAAAAGCAAGAGACTATACTCTCGCGTCATTTTTTTGTTTTTTATAAATTTTTGGAGGCTATTATGACTACAAGACTTGAAAACGCTCTTAACAATCATGTCAACGAGCTCAAAGCAAAAGGAACGGCTAAAGGCGACGAAATGGTCATCACCAAAATTCTCCCGCCCGAAGGCGCAAACGGCCCGCGTTATGTCGTTGAAGGTTATGAACAGAAGTTTATCAAAATGAATTCAAACAGTTACCTCGGTCTTTCAATGAGAAAGGAAGTCATCGAAGCAGAGGAAGAGGGAACGAAAAACTTTGGTGTCGGTCCCGGTGCTGTCCGCTTCATTTCCGGAACCCACAAGGCTCACATCGACCTTGAAAAAAGACTCGCGAAGTTCCACGGCAGAGAATCGGCAATGCTTTTCTCAAGCGCTTACGTCACTTCGATGGGCGTTATTTTCCCGCTTATCACCAATGAAACAGTCATCATCAGCGACGAGCTCAACCACAACTGCATCATCAACGCGATGAAACTTTCCCGTCCGGCACTCAAACTTATATACAAACACAACAGCATGGAAGACCTTGAAGCAAAACTTCAGGAAGCTGTAGGCAAAGGCAAAAGATGCATCGTCGTAACAGACGGCGTTTTCTCGATGAGAGGCGACTTCTGCCCGTTCGACAAATTCACGGCGATCTGCAGGAAATACAACGACAAATTCGAAGAAGGCGTAACGACTGTTGCTGACGATTCCCACGGTGTAGGCGCTTACGGCAAGACCGGAAGAGGAACAGAGGAAGTTACCGGCGCGAAAGTCGACATCCTTATCGGCACGCTCGGAAAATCATACGGCGTAAACGGCGGATACGTTGTCGCATCCAAAGCAGTAACCGAATTCTTGAGACAGACCGCTCCGATGTATATCTACTCGAACCCGATCACGGTCGGCGAAGCTTACGCAGTTCTCAAAGTTCTCGACATCCTTGAAAGCGAAGAAGGCATCAAACGCCTTGCACACCTTGCAGAAATCACAGCAAGATTCGAAAAAGGACTCGTTGACAACGGCTTCGAGACGATCGCAGGTCCGCACCCCGTAACTCCGCTCATGGTCAGAGACACCAAAAAGACGGCAGACATCGTTGCATGGCTCACGAAGAACGGCGTCCTCGCAACGGCTATGAACTACCCGGTAGTTCCGAAAGGCGACGAAGAGATCCGTTTCCAGATCAACGCGGACCACACCGCAGCCGATATCGACTACGTAATCAACGTTCTGAAATCATTTAAATAATCCCGTTTTTATCATCGGTAGAGACGTCATAATACGGTGTCTCAGACCACAAAACCAGCAACAATCAAAATAGAAACTATTGTTAATTATTATTGACAAAATAATTTCTTTGTTAATAATAATAAAAGTTGTTCTTGTTTTTGGGGGTCGTTTTGAAAGGACACAGCATTATCGTTATGCCTTCGACGCAGAAAATTCTTGAGCAAATGGGAGAGCAGATAAAACTTGCCCGCCTCAGAAGAAAACTCAGCGCGGAACTTGTGGCGGAACGTGCCGGAGTAAGCCGTGTCACGCTTTGGAACATCGAAAAAGGCTCGCCGTCAGTTGCGATGGGAGCTTATGCGGCAGTCCTTCATGCAATCGGCGGAATGGACAGAGACCTGCTTTTGATTGCGAAAGACGACGAACTCGGGCGGAAACTTCAGGATCTCGGGCTTCTGCCGAAAAAACGGGCTCCGAAAAAGGAGGCTGAATAATGGCAGCGGGAGAGAAAAAAATATATGTTTACGAAAACTGGTCATCGGAAATTCCGCGCGAACTCGGTATTTTGTATGTCAGCAATGTCCGAGGAACGGAGACTTTTTCCTTCGAATACAACGAAGAATATCTGAAAAATCCTGTTTCGTGCAGTATAGATCCGGATCTGGAGCTTTTTCAGGGCAGACAGTTCACGTATCAAAAACCTAATTTCGGTATTTTTTCCGATTCCGTTCCGGACAGATGGGGTCGCACTCTCATGGATCGTCGTGAAAGATTCCGTGCAAAGGAAGAAGGGCGTAAACCTCGGACTCTGCTTACAAGCGATTATAAAAAACGGTGCAAAACCAAAAGAGGATCTTACCGAACTCTGGAAAAGAATCGTTTTCAATATGGCGGTTTCCAACACAGACGATCACCTCAGAAACCACGGTTTTATCCTTTCCAAAAACGGCTGGAGGCTTTCTCCTGCTTACGATATAAACCCGAATCCTGCAGGAGAGGGACTTGCGCTGAATGTCAGCGAAAACGATAATTCAATCGATATAAATCTCGCGCTGAGCACTCACAGATTCTATCAGCTTGAAAAAGATAAAGCTGCAAAAATCGCTTCGGAAATATGTCTTGCCGTCAGCAGAAACTGGGAGAAAATTGCTTCAAAACACGGAATCAGCCGCAGCATGATTGAACTTATGCGACCTGCGTTCAACGCAGCGGTTAAGAATAAGATATCGACTACGTAATCAACGTTCTGAAATCGTTCAAATAGTCTTTTAAATCTCTGACTTAATCTCGCATTTTCCTTAAAATCGAGTATAATCCTCTGTTTTTTGTTACGTTTGAAATGTCTTTAAAATTGAAAATTTCGGTACAAATGAAAAGTCGGGATGTTTTTTGAGGGTAAAATGAAGAAATTATTTGTTGTTTTCGCGCTTTTATGCACATTTTTTATGATTTCCTGCGGAAGCTCAAAAGATAAGGCAAAGCGCGGCGAACTTTACGGCGAATGTTATCCGGACGGAACCTGTAACGAAGGGCTTGTCTGCGATACTGAGTATAATGTCTGCATAGAAGATCCCGATTTTGAAGATGACGAAGATAAAATTGACTCAGATGAAATAGATTCTGATTCGATTGATGACATTGATAAATTCGATGATACTGAAAACGATGCTGAGCCGGCAGATCCGTGTGATCCTGATCCGTGCAAAGAACTTGAACATTCAAACGGAAAGTGCAAAACGGTTTCTGAATCACGTTATTCCTGCGGATGTGTTGAAGGATATTATTGGTTGGAAGAGGAAAATATATGTACTGACAGACCGACTCTCGGCAATATATGCTCGGGGCAGAAATACTGCTACGACGACGGTTTGTTGATCAGCTGTCCTTTATCTGATGAGGATTTTTACGGTCAGGATGCGCAATATGCGGAAGCCGGCACATGCATACAGCAGAATTTTACAATAAAAAAAGCTCCGGGACAGAATATCGTTGTGGACGACAATACTAGTCTTGAGTGGCAGCAGGCTGCTTCGGATAAAGAATATACGTTCGAAGAGGCTAAAAACTATTGCGACGAGTTAGTTTACGGGGGATATTCTGACTGGCGTCTGCCTGAACCGCACGAAATTTTATCGATTGTCAATATCGGACAGAACAATTCATTTATAAACAATAACTTCACAAATATATCGGCTGACTATGATGCAGAGTTGTGGACTTCTCACGAATCCAAGTGCTTAAGAGTTAGTGAAGGGTCATATTCTTATTGCAGTTCACGATCAAAAAATGTGCTGTGTGTTCGCGGCAGCAAAATGAAAAAAGGTCTTTTTTCATCAAAAACCATCAATGGAGATATTGTTGTCATTGATGCGGTTACGGCTCTGATCTGGCAGAAAGATTCAGATTTCAGAAGCACTTGGAAAGAGGCTTTGAAATATTGCGAAAATCTGGATTATGCCGGCAGGCGCGACTGGCGTCTGCCCAATAAAAACGAAGTTATTTCACTGATGGATTTTGACAAATCTGAAGAGCCTTATTCTGATTTTCCTGATATACCTGGTTGGTTATGGTCTTCCTCTAATTCTTTTTACGTGGAAGATGCATGGTGCGCGGATTTTTCCAGAGGTTATTTGTCACCGTTATGCTATAAAAGGAGTGAGAGTTCAGTTCGTTGCGTTACCGGTGGACGCGGTGTAGATCCTGATGATCCCTGTAATCCGAATCCGTGCGTAAATATCGCCAATTCGACAGGGGAATGCAAAAAACTCTCTCCGAAACGTTATTCCTGCGAATGTGCCGAAGGTTATTATTTGTGGGAATCGGAAAACGCCTGTCTTGAAAAAAAGCCGCTTACCGTCGGTGAGATCTGCACGGGGCAGACACAGTGTTATGACAATGCTTCGGCAGGGGACTGCCGCGAGTTGACCTGCTCCGATTTTTACGGTCAGGATGCACAGTATGCGGCTTGGGGAGTCTGTACACCGCAGAACTTCACTGTAAAAACAGTTGACGGGCAAAATATCGTTATAGACAACAACACCGGTTTTGTCTGGCAACAGTCTCCTTCCTCCGAAGAATACTCTTGGGAAGAAGCAAAAAAACACTGTATTGATTTGAATAAATCCGGTTTTGCCGGTTTCAGTGGCTGGCGCGCTCCAACAGTGCATGAACTGCTTTCAATTGCGGACAACAGTTCATCTAGTTCCGGAATAAATCCGAATTTTACAAATATAAGTTCCTGCCTGTGGAGTTCCGAAATATACAGCGATGTAAAATGCAATGTGCTTTGTGTTCACGGAAGTGAAATGCCCAAAGCAGTTTTTATGTCAGAAATGGTAGGTGAAGATGTTATCGTTACCGATTCAACGACAGGTTTGATATGGCAGAAAAATTATGACTCAAAAAAATGGACAAAGGCTTTGAAATATTGTGAAGATCTGGATTATGCCGGCCGCACGGACTGGCGTCTGCCAAATAAAAACGAGCTGGCTTCACTACTGAACCTCACAAAATCTGATCAGTGTTATTCCGATTTTCCAGATATGGACTGCCAGCCATGTGTATTCTGGTCTTCATCCGCGCCTGTCAGAGTGGACGACAATGACTATGCATGGTTTGTCGATTTCAAAAGCGGAGTAGCTAACACCAATCGAAAGATAGAAAACTACGCAGTCCGCTGTGTTGCAGGAGGAGGCGTTATCAAACTTGAAGATCCGTGTGAGCCCAACCCGTGCGGAAATTTTTCAAATTCAACCGGAGTATGTCAGGCAAGTTCGGAAATACTTTATTCATGCGGATGTGCTGATGGATATTACTGGTGGGGAGTTGAAGCGGGATGTGTTGCTGCAAAACCTATGTCGATAGGCAAAATCTGCACGGGACAGACAAAGTGCTACGGTGAAAATCAAGTGTTTGAAACTTGTCCGGCAGAGGGAGAAGACTTTTACGGTCAGGATGCTCACTATGCGGCCTTGGGAATTTGTCTGCCGCCGAGTTTTAGTTTAGATGAAACGGTTCCTGAACAAAAACTTATTGTGGACAACAATACCGGTCTGAAGTGGCAGCAGACACTTGACGAAAACACATACACTTGGGAAGATGCGCAGAATTATTGCAATAACCTGAATTATGCAGGCTACAGCAGTGGTTGGCGAGTTCCAACACCGATAGAATATACGACAATAAATAAGACTGATTTTACGAATATGACATCTCCGTATCTCTGGACTTCAAAAAGTTTTAACAGTAATAATGCACGGACTTTTAACCCGTCAGGCGGAACAACTGGATATACTTCAAAACCATTCACTTATCAGGTGATATGTGTTCACGGCAGCGAAATGCCAAAAGGAGTTTTTACAACAAAAACAGTGAATGACGATGTCGTTGTAAACGATCTGATAACAGGTTTGATGTGGCAGAAAGATTGGAATTCCAGAATCACTTGGAAGGAGGCTTTAAAATATTGCGAAGATCTGGATTATGCCGGCTATACTGACTGGCGTCTGCCAAATAAAAACGAGCTTGCATCACTCATAAACTTTGATAAATCAATGGAAGTCTATTCCGATTTCCCCGATCTTATACCGTCGGATGACCGCTTCTGGTCATCTACCAACATCGGCAGTCAAGCAAATTTTATTAGTTTTTCCGGCGGGTATGTAGGGCGCGACGGCAAAAGCTATACTTATTTCGGCAGATGCGTGAGAAACGCAGATTAACTCAATCCTTTTATTAAATTATTTCCAGAAACTCTTCGATTTTAGTCTTAAATTTTTTCTTGAAAAATCCATTTTTTGTAGTTATAAGTGCGCATAATCGGAGTTTATTGGTATTTTATACCTGCGCATAATCGGTTTTTGTGCCGTTTTTATAAGTGCGCATAATGAACGAACCCGCATGACTTTCTGTTTGTAAAAAATATTTAATTTGCCAGCATCTTGAAGATGTATAAAATACCGCAGTTTTTTCGGGGTCTGTTTTGGAGGAAAAAATGAAGAAAATCCTTTTCTATATGCTGCTTTTTCTTGCGGTGCTTTTTCTTGCAACTGTCAGCGGATGTTCGAAAAACAACGGAAAAAAACGCGGAGAGATTTACGGCGAATGTTATCCGAACAAAACCTGCAATAAAGGGCTGATCTGTGATACAGAAGAGAATGTCTGCATACAAGATCCTGATTTTGAAAAAGATGACGAAGATAGAATTTCTTCAGATATGGATTCTGATGAGACGGATATCGATTTGACAGACGATAATAATACAACAAATGATTCTGACAATGAGGCTGAACCAGTAGAACCGGATGAAAACAACATTACAGGCAAATTTACTCTCGGTAACATCTGCACCGGGCAGACATTCTGCTACGACACGGCTTCATGGATGAGCTGTCCGGTATTCGGTGATGATTTTTATGGTCAGGATGCTCAATATGCTGAAGCGGGAACCTGCAAACCGCAGAATTTTACGGTGAAAACGGTTTCTGAGCAGAATATGGTTGTTGACAACAACACAGGTCTCGAGTGGCAGGAGAAAATTTCGACAGAAACCTATACTTTTAAAGAAGCTGAAAACTATTGCAGCGAATCGGTTTACGGCGGTTATTCCGACTGGCGTGTGCCTTCGCCCCAGGAGTTGCTTACTATAGTTGACAGCAGCAGGTTTAATCCTGCGACAAATTCTATATTTACCAATATGCCGGATGATAAAGAGATTTATTTATGGACTTCCAAAGAATCTCGTTATTTTGTCGTTGCCGAAGGATTATATTCTTATTACGGAAACAATGCAAACAGCTATAATGTGCTTTGTGTCCGCGGCAGAAAAATGCCGGAAGCTCTTTTTACGTCAGAAACAGTCAAAGGTGATATCGTTGTTACCGATTCAACAACTGATTTGATCTGGCAGAAAGATTCCGGTTATACCGGCAGTTGGAAGGAAGCCTTGAAATATTGCGAAGATCTGGATTATGCAGGTTATACAACATGGCGTTTGCCGAACAAAAATGAAGCCGCTTCCTTGTTGAACCTCAATAGAGCGGAAGCGCCTTATTCCGATTTTCCCGATATGCCGGTTGACGGGTTCTGGTCTTCCACTTCTTACGGAGAGGGGGAACTCGCATGGTGGGCTGATTTTTACAGCGGCCGTGTTTTCCGCAGTTCCAAAGATGAAAATTTCGCAGTTCGCTGCGTCACTGGCGGGAATGGTGTGAAAACAGCCAATCCGTGTGACCCGAATCCGTGCGAAAGTCTTTCCAATTCGACGGGAGAGTGCAGAACAATTTCGGAAAAACTCTATTCCTGCGGCTGTGCCGACGGATATTACTGGTGGGATTCGGAGTTGAAGTGTACCGACAAAAAGCCGCTTTCTCTCGGTGAGATCTGCACTGGACAGACGAAATGCTATGATTATCCGGAACAGGTAGAGTGCTCGGAAATGACCAATGCCAAAGCTTACGGTCAGGATGCGCAGTATGCCGGATGGGGAGTATGCGAACCTCAGAATTTTACGGTGAAAACTGTTGAAGGACAAAAGATCGTTGTAGACAACAATACAGGATTAAAGTGGATGAAGTCTCCTTCTTCAGAGACACACCATTGGATAGAGGCTCAGGTCTACTGTGATAATCTGAATCTGTCAGGTTATGCAGGTTATGACCGGGGCTGGCGTGTTCCGACACCGCAGGAGTTGCTGACTATCGTTGACAACAGCAACTATTATCCCGTTTTGGATTCAAGTTTTTCAAAACTGAACGGTAACGGTTGTTTGTGGACTTCACAGCAATGCAGCGTATATGTTGAAAATTCAGAAGAAGTGTATAGATTCGAAAATTCTTCCGGTAAAATAGTTCCTACTATAAAACAGGACAACTGTAACGCGCTTTGTGTTAACGGAAAAGAGATGGGAAAAGCTGTTTTGATGTCGCAAACAGTTGACGGAGATGTCGTTGTCACCGATTCGACTACAGGTCTGATATGGCAGAAAGAGTATGGTAAGCAGGATTGGACAGGTGCCTTAAGATATTGCGAAGAGCTGGTTTATGCCGGTCGTGCCGACTGGCGTCTGCCAAACAAAAACGAGCTGGCCTCGCTGCTCAACTACGACAAGACCGAACCTCCGTATTCAGATTTTCCCGATACGCCGAGCGGTTCGGACAGTAATTTCCGGACTTCGACCCCTTATCAAGACAGCGGTACAAGATATCCGAACTTTTGGGTCGTTTATTTCGAAGACGGCAGTATCTTACCAAATCAGAGCACGACTTTGTCTGTCCGCTGCGTCACAGGAGGACGCGATCTCAAATTCGGAAATCCGTGTGATCCGAATCCGTGCGGGAATCTTGCGAATTCGACAGGAGAGTGCACTTCATTATCCGAAACACGTTATTTATGCGGATGCTCCGACGGATATTACTGGTGGGATGCTGAAAACGGCTGTGTTGACACAAAACCGCCGAGTCTCGCTGAAATATGCACAGGGCTTACAAGCTGTTACAACGACAATCACCAGATAATCACATGCCCGTCATCTGAAGAAGATGATTTTTTTGGTCAGGATGCTCAGTATGCGGAAGCCGGAGTCTGCAGACAGCATAGTTTTACGGTAAAAACAATCTCCGGACAGAACATCATCATGGACAACAACACCGGATTGGAGTGGCAGCAGGAAATAACAGGAGGATATGTTTTTGAAGATGCCTTGAATTACTGTAATACTCTGAATTATGCCGGTTACAGCAGCGGCTGGCGTGTTCCTTCGCCTCAGGAACTGCTGACGATCGTTGACTATAGCAATTACCGTCCGACAATAGATACAGCGATTTTTACAAATATGACCGCTATGACAACGGAAGATCACCAACTTTGGACTTCAAAAAGCAGGGACGGAAGTGTTGCGAGGGTATTTAATCCGGTCAACGGATCAATAAAATCCCGGGAAAAATCTTCAGGAACAAAAGTAATTTGTGTTCACGGCAGCCGGATGGCTCACTCTGTTTTTGTATCAGAAACAGTGGATGGGGATGTCGTCGTGACCGATCTTACTTCAGGTCTGATGTGGCAGAAAAAAGGCGATTTCTCAGGCAATTGGAGTACGGCACTGAAATATTGCAAAGATCTGGATTATGCCGGATATTCCGATTGGAGGCTGCCGAATAAAAACGAACTCGCTTCACTGCTGAATTACGACAGGCGGATGTCTCCGTATTCTGATTTTCCGGACATGTCGCGATACAGTGAGGGAAACCGGTTTTTGTCCTCCACCAATAACGACGGTCCGGCATGGAATGTGGATTTTTATTCAGGTATAGTGAGTAACGATAACAACAGATCAAATATCAGGTGTGTGAGATAGCGTAAACACTTTCTGCAAAATAATTCCCCCAAAATTTAATAAGTAAAAAAATTACTATTTTTTTTCAGATGGCTATAATACGCCGTTTTGTTTTTTACTAACCGTTTTTTTAGGAGTTTGAAATGGCAGAAAAGAAAGCGGCAAAGAAAGCCGAAAAATTCGATCCGAAGACCCTGACCTATTCCAAAAAATCAGGCTGGGACGGTATCTCCGAAGCTAAGATGAAAGAGATCATGGACTTCGCTGAAGGTTACAAAAAATTCCTCACTGACGCTAAAACCGAGCGTGAAGCTGTCAGCACGATCTTCGAACTTGCAAAAGCGAAAGGCTACAAAAACATCGAAAACGCAAAAGCAACCGACAAGAAGATTTTCATCAACTTCGACAACGTTGCATGCGTTCTCGCTGAAATCAATCACACCGATTTCGAAAAAGGCTGGCTCATGGTCGGTTCACATATCGACACGCCGAGACTCGACCTCAAAGGCTATCCGCTTTACGAGAAAGAGGATATGGCTTACTTCAAAACGCACTACTACGGTGGAATCAAAAAATATCAGTGGGTTACGAGAGCTCTCGCACTTCACGGCGTTGTAATCACCGAAGCAGGCAAAACGGTTAACGTTGTTGTCGGCGAAGACGAAAACGATCCTGTTTTTACAATCAACGACCTTCTTCCGCACCTCGCTCAGGAGCAGATGGAAAAAGGAGCAAGAAAGGTAATCGAAGGCGAGAATATGAACATTCTCATCGGCTCGATTCCTTATTCCTTCAAATATGACAAAGACAGCGTAAAACTCGCTATCCTTGATTTCCTCTACAAAAAATACGGCTTCAAAGAGGAAGATTTCGTTTCTGCCGAGCTTCAGCTTGTTCCGGCTGGAAAGGCAAGAGATGTCGGCTTCGACAGAAGTTTTGTCGGTGCTCACGGCCAGGACGACAGAATCTGCGCTTACAGTGCGTTGCAGGCAATTTTTGACGCAGGCAAAACGAAAGAGAACAAGTTTGCGATGTTCTTCGACAAAGAAGAAATCGGCTCGAAAGGTAACTCCGGCGCAAACTCCAACATTCTTGAAAGAGCTGTCAACAAACTTATAAACCTTTACGGAAAAGGCGATTACAATACACTCATCAACTCTCTTGCAAACAGTAAGTTCCTCAGCTCCGACGTCAATGCGGGTGTCGAACCTGAATGGGCAGGCGCTTTTGAACCGATGAACGCAGGAAAGGTCGGCTGGGGCGTATGCCTTACAAAGTTCACCGGCGTAGGCGGCAAAGGCAACTCCAACGAAGCACATGCTGAATTTGTTGCAAAATGCAGAGCTGCTTTCAACAAAGACGACGCACGCTGGCAGACAGCAGAACTCGGAAGAGTAGACCTTGGCGGCGGCGGCACAATCGCTATGTTCATCGCTGAATACGGAATGCAGGTTCTTGATGTCGGCACACCGATCCTTTCGATGCACAGCCCGTTTGAAGTTGCTTCGAAAGCTGACCTTTACAACACCTATCTTTCCTACAAAGCATTTTACAAATATCTTTAACGGCTAACGGTTTTTTCATGCAAAAAATTCTTATATTTTTCATCGTTTTTCTACAGTTTTTCTCTGTTTTTGCGGCAGACGATTCTGCCAATAAAACGCAGAATGCAGAGAAGTGGAAATTCGTTGGTGAAGAGGACGGGCTTAAACTTTACGAGCGCAACCACGAAGGTTCCGATATCAAAGAGGTCAAGGCGGTTGTCACTTATCAGGGAACAATTCAGGAAGCTGTCGATATTATGTTCGACAGGCTTAAACATCCGCAGATATTCAAATATATAACATTTTCGGATGTTCTCAAAAAGAATGATAAATGCGACTGGTCTTATAACCAGATTTCGGTTCCGGTGGCTTCCAACCGCGATTACTACGTCAAATCTTGCAGAGTTGACAACAAAGACGGTTCTGTTTCGGTAACGTGGGTTCCGTTCGACGATCCGAAATATCCTGTGACCGACAAATTTGTCCGCGTGGCTGACAACAAGGGCTTCTACAAATTTACGCAGGTTGAGCCTGACAAAATAAAAGTTGATTACTACATTTACAACGATCCGGGCGGCTCTCTTCCCGTTTTTGTCAAGAACATTGCGGCAAGACAAGCCGTTAAGGATACGTTGTGGACGCTCCATAAAGAAATAATGAAGCGCCGTGCGGCATCGAAAAAATAGTCATCGCTTATTCAATCGTTTTATTAGTTCGGAGACGATATGTCTGATTTCTTAACAAAAAAAACGCCCAAGCGTTCGATTGAAACAAATCTCAAACTGAAAGAACCCGATATGTACAAAGTCGTGATGCTGAACGACAACTACACAACAATGGAGTTTGTTGTCGAAATCCTGATCGACATTTTCGGAAAAAGTGAGGCTGAAGCCCGCAAAATAATGCTCGCAGTTCACAAACAGGGGCGCGGAGTGGCCGGAATTTACGTCTACGACATCGCTGTTTCCAAAATCGCGCAGGTTGACGAAGCGGCGAAAAAGAAAGGGTTCCCGCTCAAATGTATCGTTGAAAAGGAGTAACTATGGCGGAAAAAGAGAATATGTCGTTGCCGTTTTCATTTGAAGTGGCTAAAATTTTCAGCATGGCAATCGAAGATGCGACCGACAACAAAGACGAGTTCGTGACTCCCGAACATCTTCTGTTTCAACTGCTTTTCAACAGGAAAGTAGTCGGACTTCTCGAACATTTTGATGTCGATGTCTCGGAAATGAGGCAGAATGTCAGGGAATATCTCGAAAAATATGTTCCCAAAAGCTCAAAAAACGGGAGAGTCGTTCCGTCCGAATACCTGAATATGTGCCTTCTCGATGCGGCGAACAACGTTTTCGGCTCGCAGAGGACTCGTGTCGAAGTGACAGATCTGATCGTAGCGATCTATGACCTCGGTGACAAATCGTATTCCTCAAGTCTGCTCAAGGCTAACAACATCAAAAGATACGACCTTCTGAGCGCGATCGCACACGGCGGATTTTCCGAAACTGAAAAACCGGAAGAGACTGAAAATGTTGAAACAACTCCTGAAGAGGCAGAAAAATTACCTTCCACGCTTGAACTTTTTACGGTGGATCTTACTGAAAAAGCCCGTTTGGGAGAGCTTGATCCGATAATTGGTCGAGAAGAGATCATCGAGCGGACTATCCAGATCCTTCTCAGACGCAAAAAGTGCAATCCTGTTCACATCGGTGATCCCGGAGTAGGCAAAACCGCGATAACGGAAGGTCTGGCTCAGAGAATCGCGCGGAATGAAGTTCCTGCGCAGCTTTCAGGATATCGCATTCTTTCGCTCAACATTTCGCGTCTTATCAGCGAATGCCGCTTTATGGGTGATTTGGAGCGGACGATGAACAAACTTGTATCTGCCTTGAAACAGGAAGAAAAAATCATTGTTTTTATTGATGAAATTCACAATCTTGTCGGGGCTGGGAGCGCGGGAAATTCGTCAATTGATGCGGCCAACATCCTGAAACCGGTTCTTGAAGAAGGAACTATAAAATTTATCGGCGCGACTACTGCTTCAGAATACAGAAAGTTTTTCGAAAAGGATTCGGCTCTTTCAAGAAGATTTCAGAAGATAAATGTTCCGGAGCCTTCGAAAGATGAAACTTTCATGATTTTAAAGAGCTTGGCTGAAAAATATGAGTCTTTTCACAAGGTTAAATACAGTGACGAGGCTCTCCGTGCGGCTGTGGAACTTTCCTCGCTTTACATCACCGACCGTTTTCTGCCGGACAAGGCGATAGATCTGATCGATGAGGCCGGAGCGGCTTGTAACATGCAGGCTAAGAAAATAAAGGTTGTAAAGCCGGAGCATATTGAAAAAGTCACCGCTTTTCTCACCGGAAAGAAGGAAAAAACTGTAAATTCTGACGGAATGAAGCAGCTTAAAGGGCTCGAAACGGCTCTTTCAACTGAGATTTTTGGTCAGAACGAGGCGATTTCCGAAATTGTGAGAGCGATAAAAAAGAGTTATGCAGGGTTCAAAAATCCCGAAAAACCGGTTGCATCGTTCCTTTTCGTCGGTTCTACCGGAGTAGGCAAAACTGAGCTCGCCCGTGTTT
The DNA here is from genome assembly GCA_002310995.1 of bacterium UBP6_UBA1177. Lineage (GTDB taxonomy): Bacteria > UBP6 > UBA1177 > UBA1177 > UBA1177 > UBA1177. The sequence continues at coordinate 82,448 of DBYV01000044.1, forward strand.
TAGCCGACAAAATGGAAATGCCGCTGATACGTTTCGACATGAGCGAATATCAGGAAAAACACACAGTTTCAAAGCTTTTCGGCGCGCCTCCCGGATATGTCGGATATGAAGAAGGCGGACTTTTGACTGAAGCGATAAGAAAGCAGCCGACTTCAGTTCTTCTTCTTGATGAAATCGAAAAAGCACATGCAGACATTTACAATTCGCTTCTTCAGATCATGGATTATGCGACTCTGACTGACAATGCAGGACGTAAGGCCAACTTAAAAAACGTAATAATTATAATGACTTCTAATGCCGGAAGCAAAGATGCCGCAAAAAAACAGGTAGGCTTTGAATCCCATTCGGAAAATACTTCCGCTTTCAAAGAAGCCGTAAAAAATACGTTTTCGCCTGAGTTTTTGAACAGGCTTGACCACATTGTTTACTTCTCACACATAACGCCTGAAATCGTTAAGAAAATAGTTAAAAAGAATGTCTCGGTGCTTGCAGAAAGGCTCGTTTCCAAAAATATTGAACTTTCAATCACCGAATCCGCTGTCGCACACTTGGCTGAACTCGGTTTTTCGACGGTTTTCGGCGCAAGAGAGACGGCGAGAGTTGTCGATAAAGAGCTTGAAAATCTTCTTCTTGACGAAATTCTTTTCGGAAAATCGAAAAACGGCGGAAAAATAAAAATCGATTTCAAAAACGGAAAACTTATAACTGTTAAATAGAGGTAACATTATGAAATTATTGAAAAATTCTTTCGTATTCGCAATTTGTGCGCTTATGCTTCTTTCATGTGCTACGGCTTCTGTAAAAGAGGAAAAGGCTGCCGCGCAGGGAAGCGATGACGGTTCGATGACCGCAGAAGAGATTGCCTACATCAATAATCCTGAGGAAAGGCATCTTCTCCAGAATGATGTCGAAAAGGATAACGAGATTTTGAGAAAGGTTTCGATTCCTGCAAAACTCGGCGGCGAGGGCTACGATGTTCTTGAAAATTATATGAAAGAAGCTATCGGAACCGGAGTAGGGATCGCGGCTCCGCAAGTCGGAATAAACAGGCGTCTCATCATGGTTCAGAGATTCGACAAAGAAGGAAAACCTTTTGAATTTTATTACAACGCTGTGATTAAAGAAAAAAGAGGTGAAAAGGTCGTCGGATGGGAAGGCTGCCTCTCGATTCCGGCAGGTTACGGACAGGTCGAAAGGTGGCAGGATATCGATGTCGAATACGATGTCATGAACGGCAACAAACTGGAGCGCAAAGTCGAACGCATCCAAGGTTTTACTGCTGTTATTTTTCAACACGAAACGGATCATTTAAATGGTGTTCTCTTCATCGACATAAAGACTGATGATCCTCTGATGACGGCCGAAGAATACAAAGAAATGAGAATGAAAGAAAAGGCTGAAAAAGAAGCACAGGAAAAGAAAGACGAATAATTTGCGGTTTTAAAAGTTCTATGAATCTGCTTTTACTCAATCGAAGCGATCTGATTGCTGAAAATAAAGCCGAGATTTTCGGTGAAAAAGTCAGGCACCTTAACGAAATTCTGAAGCTGAATCCCGGAAATGAAGTGAGAGTCGGAATTTTGAACGGAAAAAAAGGAAAAGCTGTGATTGAAAAAATTGAAACAGAAAAAGCAGTTCTTTCTTTTGAATTAAATGAGGATCCGTTCCCAAAAATCCCTCTTTCCGTCATCGTTGCACTTGCCAGACCGAAGGTTCTTTCTCGCCTCATTTCAGACCTCGTTTCCTACGGAGTCGAAGGAATAGAAATTATCCAGACCTATTTTGGAGACAAAGGATATTGGGAAAACGAATTGTTTACAGAATTTGGACTTGCCGAAGCTGTAGGAAAAGGGCTTGAACAGAGCATGGACACAATTCCGCCGAAAATAAATTTAGTTAAGCGTTTTGGCCCGTATTCGAACGATATTCTGCCTGAATATCCAGCAAGATCAAACTGTTACATTGCTTTACCCGGAGATTTCAAAAAAATCGGCGAAATAGAGAAGGGCAAATCCAATATTATCGCGATCGGTCCCGAAAGAGGCTTCACCAAATACGAAGCAAACCAATTCATAAAAGCTGGTTTCCAACCCGTTTCCCTCGGAAACAGGATCATCAGGACCGAAGCCGCGGCCCATGCCTGCGCTGCACATTTTATTTAAAGGTAGATTATTTCTTATTCACCGGACAGACTCTGACGCAGTCGCCGCATTTGATGCATTCGATCGAATTGACTTCTTTTACGGGGTCGATCCCCATGGGGCAGTGTTTTTTGCACGCTGAACAAGAGACGCATTTATTTTGATTCAATTTGATTTGTAAAAGTGAGACACGGTTAAAAAACCCCAAAATGAGTCCGAGAGGGCAGATGTAGCGGCAGAAAGCTCTTTGTTCTCTCATAACATAAATGACGAAGAAAATCGTGAGAGCGGTTTTCCACCAGAAAGTGAGTCCGATCGAAGCCCGCAAACCGGAATTTGCGGCGATTATAGGGATGCCTGCGACGATAAGTCCGGAGGGACAAACGTATGCGCAGAAGCCCTGAGCGAGCCCGAAAGCGGGAATAAGCAAAACAAAGAAAAATAAGTTAAACCATTTTATACAGCGGAATTTCTGCGGCAATTTTGCTTCGATATTTTTCCAAGGTGAAATCGAATAAAGAATTTCCTGGAAAAATCCGAACGGACAGACGTAAGCACAGGTTGCTCTTCCGAGTATTGCACCTGCTGCTGAGAGTGTTCCAAGTGCGAAAAACGGAATCATGGAGGCATATTTTATGACATACTGCAAAGTTCCGAGCGGACATCCGAAAGCCATCGACGGACAGCTGTAACAGTGGAGTCCGGGAGCGCAGAAAGTCTTTGTCGGGCCGTTGTAAGGTTTGCCTGAAAGGAAGTTGGAGATAAACGGGTTCTGTATTATAAGAAAGAATAATTGTATCAAATTACGTTTTAAACCTATGTTTTTTAATTTGTTTAAAAAAGAAGACGTGTTTTTTGTCATTCTGCCTCCTTTTTCTCTTTAATGCCGAATTTTTCGAGAATCTTTTCAAAGATGTTTTCATCGTATAAACCGATACAGCTCATACAGATATTTTTGCCTGCAGCTTTGACTAAATCGGTCTCTTTTGTGCCGTATTCATCGATTTCGGCGGTAAAAGTACGGGCGATGAAAAGTGCCGAAACAATGAGAATTATGAGAACGGCGATGATTCTTTTTTTCATTTTTTC
>DBYV01000064.1 GCA_002310995.1 bacterium UBP6_UBA1177
CATCCCGAAGATTTCCAGACGAACGGCCATGTCGCGGTCATCGGAGGCGGAAACGTCGCGGCTGACTGCGCTGCAACAGCAATGAGAAACGGCGCGGCATCGGTCGAAATGTTCGTCAGACGCCGCATTTCGGATATGCGTATATCGAAAGCGGAATACCTTGATCTCGTCAACCACAAAATTGACCTCTGCGGCATGACAAGCCCCGAAAAAATCGAAAAAATCGGGAACAAACTCTGCCTTACAGTGAGACGCAACTTCTTTGACGGCGAAAAGTGGGTCCCGCTTGAAAATTCGTCAGTCTCGCTTCCTTACTTCGACCTCATCATCCGCGCAGTCGGAAGCCGCTCCGACACGAAGAGCGACGACAACGCGAAACTTGTCTATGCCGGCGACTGCAAAACCGGCGGTTCCACGATCGTCGAAGCCATTTCATCAGGCCGAAAGGCAGCTCAGGAAATAATCAAGGTGTTTGAGTAGGATTTTAATCAATAGGATCGCAGATTTTATCTGTTCCTACCGCTCCTATCAAAAAGTCTGAAAGTGACGGTGTAGCGGAAATATTGTCACCTTTATAATTCAATGGATTGTAAAGTGTCGCTTCACCTCTGAAAGAGAATTCATTTTCACCGTCTATAAAGCCTTTTGTGATTTCGATCTCCCCTTCAGCAAACGCATGGATACATTCTCCTGCTCCCTTTGCGACTCCAGCATCCCAATCAACATCAGAAATAAGCAATACGACGTTGTCTTTATAGCTGTAGTTTATATCATGAACACCTTCTTTTGCGGCAAGTTCAACGGGAATAGAAAATGAAATCAAAGGATTGTCATAATAATATCCTGCACTTACAGTTATGAATTGTTTCTTGATAAAGATGTATTTGCCGCGAATATCTTCCGAAAAAAAATCATCTGATGTTTGGTATGCACATTCTAAAGTAGAAGTAAGATCTTCCGGTAAAATCGAAGTTGAATTGTTTCCATAAGTTCCGGAGAACAAAAAATCATTTTCGCATCCGGGAGTATAACCTGCAGCACCGACATAGCCTGTAAAATCGAATGAAACTGAGCCGTATGGTGAATTGTATTGTGTTTGGGCGGCTGGAGTGGAATCGATATCTTCATCATCTTCTTCCGTTGTATCAGAATCTTCATCACTTTGATCCTGTGAATCTGAGTGATCGGAGATATTTTCTATATCATCGCTATGTTCATTGTCATCATCTGAAAATTCGTTATTGATGGAATCGGTGTTTTCATCAACGGAATCATCCGGCAGAATGTCGGAATCAACATTGTTTTCAGCCTCTTGCGAACCGCCGCACGAAACTGCGAAAAACATCGAGCAAACTGCAAAAATCAAACATAATTTTTTCATCTTTTCCTCCTTTTTTACTTCAAAATATTCGAATCTATTTTTAACCCTTTATACACGCATCGTTCAAGCCGTCCCAGCTGTATCCTTCAATGCAGGCGCATTTCTGCTCGTAAGGGCCGGGCTGAATGCACTCGCCTGTGGAATTTTCCACTTCCAGGCACGGATTGGGATCGCAGCGGTCTACCTTGAAAACACACTTGAGTTCATCGCTGTTCCAGACATAACCGTCGTCGCAGCCGCAGGTAGCACATTCGACGCACTTTCCGTTTTCCCAGAGTTTGCCGTAAGTACACGGATTTTCCCTCACGCAGACATAGTACGGGTCTGTATCGTCTTTGTACCAAACCTCACCGAAATGCTCTGCCGGATGCCACGGCTTTGTTGTAGATGCTGAACCGTAGCGGAGCCATCTGTCCTCGAGACTGATTGAGTTGAGTTCATGTATGTTTGGGAGACGCCAATCGGAAAATCCTGCAAATTCAAGATCTTCGCAATATTTCATGCGTTCAGACCATGTCTCTATGCCGTTGTAGTACATAAGATTTCTGATATTCCACATCAGATGCGTGGTATGGTTCATGTATAGTTTCTCATCTTCATAGGAAACTCCGTAGACTTTTCCGTGGTTTTCCTCAAAAATTTCGCCTCGGACGCAGCGGATCGAGCTCATAAGCCGGCTTGTATCTCCTGTTATGAAATCACTCAGCATAATTTCACCCAGATCGGCATCTTCAAAATTCACGATATAGGCACTATCGTAGGAACCGTAGGGAATCATAGTCGATGACCAGAAATTTTCAGGCGGTGTGTCAGGAAAATATTTCGTGTCTATTGTCGGGCTGCTGTTATAACTGATTAAAGTCTGCAGTTCATAGAATGTCGGAAGCCGCCAGTCATGGTAGCCGCCGTAATCAAGTTTGTTACAGTAATTCTGCACGTCATACCATGAGATGTTGTCGGCAGGCATTACTTTCTGCTGCCACTCAAGTCCTGTGATTTTGTCGATGACAACCGGTTCGTCCTCATATACAGTATCAAGAATGAAGTTTTGCGGAGCACAGAATCCCATAGCGGCATACTGGGCATCCTGCCCGTAAAACTCTTCGCCTTCAGCCGGACATTCAATCTCTTTTTCCATGTCGTAGCATTTTGTCTGCCCTGTGCAGACCCTTGCCTGATGAGGCCGCTCTTTCATGCAACCCTTCTCTTTTCCCCACCAGTAAAGGTTTTCTTCACAGCTGCATATAAAGGTGAAACGGTTCGGAGCGCTGCATTCTCCGGTTGTATGCTCGTAATCTCCGCACGGATTTGGCTCACACGGATTTTTGGCGCACTCTTTGCCGTCCCAGAAATAATTTTCGTCGCAACCGCAGTAATAATCTTTGAAATCTTCCGTTCCACATGTTCCATCGGAATGTTCCATGTTTTTGCACGGATTATTTTCGCACGGATTTTCGACGCATTTAACGCCATTCCACCATAAACCTTTTTTGCAAGGCTCGTTCCTCATGCAGAGTGCGTGACCGTAGACATAACGTTTCTCAAAACTTGAGTTCTTTCCGGTTGCAAAATCAATACCGTAAGCTGAAGGCGACCCTGAGAAGGGGTTTGTCGTGGATGACCAGGTCAAGGTGCTGTTCTCCGAACTTAATGTTTCTGTAAGCGGAAACTCAGCAAGACGTTCATATTTATAGTTTATAAGTGAACTCAGTTCATACATGTTCGGCATCCGCCAGTCGGAAAATCCTGCATACTCGGAACGTTCGCAATGTACCATGGCGTCAGTCCAGTCGTATTCCTTAGAGTATTCGTTTTGCCAGATAATTCCGCTTTGAGAATCCAGAATCACCTCTTTCCCGTTCAGATTTATGATTTTGAATCTCTCCTCTTCCGGCTTCGGTTCAAGAAAAGGAGATTGGTCTCCTCTTGTGCAGCGGACACTAAAGCGGCTTGTTGTTCTGGCAGTATCAATATAAAGAATGGCATTTAGAAACCACACTGAATCTTTGTTATTGTGCAGCGTCATTGAGGACCAGTACAGTTCTTGGGAGGAAAGATTCGGGAGAAATTTAACAATAACCTGTAGTTCTTTCGGCAAAGGTAGCCTCCAGTCGTCGTAACCGCCGTACTGCAGATCTTCGCAATATTTTACAGCATCTTCCCATGTGGTAAGCAAACTCTTGTCGGGCTGAGACCATTCCAATTTCAAAGTGTCGTTTTTGTGTGTCGGTTCACTTTCGACGGAACGGTTAACCTGAAAATCTTTTTTCATGCAATATCCCATTTCAGCGTAACGTGCATCCTGACCGTACCAGACACTGTATTCAGCCGGGCATTTCTGTTCCGGGCTGCTTGAGTAAATGTCATAGCAATCTTCCTGTCCTGTGCAGATGTTTGCGAAAGTGATTTTTTTGCAGCCCAAGTGTCCCCAGAAGTAGCCTTCAATGCAGCCGCACTCAAAAGAACCGTCCTTTTTGACTTTGCATGTTCCGTCAGTATTGGCAAAATCTTCGCAAGGATTCGGTTCGCACGGATCTGTATCCTCGGTTTCGTCTTCATCCGTATCATTCAGCTCGTCATTGTTATCTTCATCATCGGTTGCTTCTTCATCCGAATCCGAATCTTCTTCAAGCCCGTCGGCATCAACCGCATCTTCATCAGGCAGAATGTCGATGTCGTTTTCCGCTTTTTTAGAGCTGCTGCATGAAACAGCTAAAAATATCAGCGTGATAAGCAAAAGAAGGAGTTTTTTCACTGAAACCTCCGGCAGAGACAAATAAAAAACGTTATATTTTAGGAATTTTGAAAAAAAAGGATAGTTTTTTACTTCAAAACATCCGAATCGATTTTGTAAACGAAGTTTTTGTCGATTTCTGCATTTTTGACAAACATCAGCATGTAAACGGGATAATATGTTATTTTTCCGTTCTGCTCCACATTGCCGTTGTGGAAAACAAAGGCGTTTCTGATTCCGTAATCAGGATTTTTGCACACATTGCTGAGGGCGGCGTGTTTTGCGTAGTCTTTGCCCGATTTTATCTCTACCGGCACGATTTCACCGTTCTGTTCGATTACAAAATCAAGTTCTCCCTGCTTTTTGCTGTTGAAATAATAGAGATCGAAACCGTGAGCTTTGAGTTCCTGCGCCGCGACGTTTTCATATACCGAGCCAAAATTGATATCGAGCTCGTTGGCAAGGATTTTCCGCTGAATGCCGTTCATATACATACTCGCGAGAAGCCCGGTGTCTGCCAGAAAAAGTTTGAAAAGGTGCGTCGTTTTTGAAAGAAGAAGCGGTGTTTTCGGCTCGCTGACACAAAAAACAGGAAGCGCGACACCCGCATCCTTAAGCCAGAGGAAACTGTTTGCGAATCTTGAAAAACGCTGGTTTTCATTAAGGTTTTTCAATAAAAACCGCTTGTTTTTCGCATTCAGTTCGCTCGGAATAAGTTCAAAAATATCTTCAAGATAAAGCTTGTTTGCCGGGTCGTATTTTGCAAGGTCCTTTTTGTAGAGCGTGACGATACTTTTCTGCTCGTCAACAACTTCCGCGATGTTGTTTGTATCTAGATACTTCTGCACGACAGCAGGCATCCCGCCGACAACGAGATAAAGCCGGAAGAACTCCATAAGTTTGCGGTGAACCACCGGATCAACTGGTGTTTTTTGCTCGAATGCATCGTTCAGAGCATCGAAAACCCTCTGCGAAATGCCGTTTGCTGTCAAAAACTCTTCAAAATCGAGCGGATACATCTCAATTATGTCCATATATCCTACAGGAACCGAGCGGATGTCCTTGAGATCAACGCCGAGAAGCGAGCCGCTCAGAATGTAGCGGAAACTTCCCTCTTCGACGAGAAATTTCACCGCTGTCGCAATTTCACGGCACTCCTGAACTTCGTCAAAGAACACAAGTGTTTCGTTCGGAACGAGATCCTTCCCTGCAAAGACCGAAATGCGAAGAAGCAGCTCTTTCGCATCGGAAACATTCTCAAAAATCGAAACTGCCTCTTTGTTTTCAATAAAGTTTATCTTCACGTAGTGCTTGAAATGCTCTTTTGCAAAACGTTCGATCGTGTAAGTTTTTCCGACCTGACGCGCCCCTGTAATCAGTAGCGCTTTTCTGTTTTTTTTATCGAAAAATTTCTCCAGAATTTTTTCTATTTTCCTGACTAACATAAGCTTATCCTCTCTAAAAAAGTAAAAAGAGCTGAAATCACAGCCAAAATATCACAAGATTAACGGTTTCCCAAGAAAATTTTTGAAAAATTTAACGGTTTTCCATGAATTTTTCGGCGAAATTTAACGGTTTTCCAATAAATGTGCGATAAGTAAAAGAAGGAGTTTCATGTTATTCTCCATTTTCTGAATTGTCGGAATCAGGCGTTTCATCCGTGTCTGCATCTGGATTTTCGTCAGGGATTTTATCCGCAACACATTTTTTTGATTCGCCGTCCCATGAGTATCCTTCAATGCAGCCGCAGTAATAATCACCATAGAATATAGTGCAGGTTCCGTCTGAATGTTCTGTCTCCCCGCACGGATTCGGTTCACAGGGATTGCCGTCTTTAACGCAATCAAAGTATTCCCAATGGTAGCCTTCGACACAACCGCATTCGTATGCTGCCGGAGTATCGAAAAGACTGCAATGACCGTTGGAATGTTCTTTGTTGGCACACGGATTGCCTTCACAGGCGTTTGTACATTTGGCTTCAAAATAGTCCCAATAGTATTTGTATCGATCTTCGCAAACGCAACTGTAATAACTGTAATCATACTCACTATCGTAGGACGCGATACATTCTCCGGTTGTTCGTTCTAAACCTTCACACGGATTCGGATTGCAGGGATTGTCTTCATCGTAATCTGCATCTTCGTCCGGCTCCTCATCATCGGTTTTATCCTCATCAACATTTACTTCGTCGTCCAAATCAGC
>DBYV01000029.1 GCA_002310995.1 bacterium UBP6_UBA1177
TGGCTGAAGCAGCTTACAGATTCTAATTTTAATTGTTTTTCCTTTTCTTAAATCCAACAAATTTCAGTTTTTTTCAAAAATTTATCAATAGTTAAAGTGTATTATGAGGCACAATGACTGAAAAATTCGCCGAAATGGCAACAGACATGACTTTTGAAGATTTCGGCTTCAAAAGCGACATAATGGAAGGAATACGCGAAGCAGGTTTCAAGATTCCGAGCCCGATTCAGGCGCATGCTATCCCATTGATTTTAGAAGGAAAAGACGTTATCGCGCAGTCCCATACGGGAACCGGCAAAACGGCCGCTTTCGGACTTCCTGTGATGAACAACATGCTGCGGAATGTAGGGATAGAACTTATCGTCATCTCCCCTACCCGCGAGCTCGCAGCCCAGATCAGCGACGAACTCTACCGTCTTGGCAAATTTGCCGGGATCCGCACTTGCTCGATTCTTGGCGGACATTCCTATTCAAGACAGCTTAAACTGCTTGAAAGCGGAACTCAGGTCCTCGCTGCGACTCCCGGAAGACTTCTCGATATGCTGAAATCAGGCAAGATCGAGATCGTCGAACCTGTAACTGTCGTTCTTGACGAAGCCGACGAGATGCTGGATATGGGTTTTTACGAAGACATCATGGCGATTTTCGACTTCATGCCGGAAAACCGTCAGACTCTCCTTTTTTCGGCGACAATGCCCGAAGAGATCAGAAAACTCGCCGAATCAATCCTCAAAGATCCCGTGTCGATAAAGGCAGAAACGGTCGAGGAATCGACGAATACCGATATCGAGCAGTCATATTACATCGTGGAGGAAGAGGAGAAAAAGCCTGCTCTTACACGCCTTATTGAAGAGCAGAACCCTGAAAAAGCGATAGTTTTCTGCCGCACGAAACTCGAAGTTGACGAGCTAAGCACATTCCTGGTTGCACGCGGCTTCAACGCAAAAGCGCTTCACGGAGACCTCGACCAGTCGCAGAGAAATCAGGTCATGTCCTCTTTCCGCAAAGGGATGATCGACATTTTAGTCGCAACCGACGTTGCAGCACGCGGACTTGACATCGCCGATGTGAGCCACGTTTTCAACTACCACATTCCCTTCAACGCAAAAAGCTACATCCACCGCGTCGGAAGGACAGGCAGAGCTGGCAACAAAGGGATAGCGATAACCCTTGTTACCCCGTCGGAATTCAGAAATATCCGGAGAATCGAGAAAAATGTCGGCTCGTCGATAGAAGTCAAAGTCATTCCGACTCTGCACGATATCAGAAGCGAGCGTATCAAACGCCTTGCCGCAGAAGCACTTGAATACACGCCGAACAAAGCGGGGATAGAATTTGTCGAAGGGCTTGAGCACGAGCTTGATCCGCGCTCGATTGCAATGATTTTAGCTTCGATGCTTCTTGAAGAAGAGGAAAGCGAGACAGAAGAACCAGACCAGATCGGTTTCACCGAAAAAAAGATAAGACAGCTTCTAAAAAAAGAGGATGATAAATTCTCCAGAACTCACCGTGGTCAGGGCAGAACGAACCGCCGTCACGATAATGCAGACAAAAAACACAGATCGCGCAAATCAAACGATTTTCACCGCAAAGACCGCAAAGATAAAAAGCGCGGCGGTTATGGCGAAGATTTCAAAAACAGGGATAAAAAATTCAAGAAATAACGTTACGTCGTTGCGTCGTAACGTCGTAACGACAATAATTTTAAAGCGAGCAAAGCACTTTTTCAGCGTGTCCTGCCGCTTTGACTTTTTCGAAGACTTCGGCGATCTTTCCGTCAGTTCCGATGAGATAAGTTGTTCTGACAACGCCCATCGACTCTTTGCCGTAGAGTTTTTTGAGCTGCCATGCGCCATATTTCCGGAGAACTTCTTTATCAGGATCGGAAAGAAGAAGGACTCTGAGACCGTGTTTTTCCTCGAATTTGCGGTGCGATTCGACCGAGTCCGGGCTTATTCCGATGATGACAGCATGCTTTTCCTTGAATTTGTCGGCAAGTTCGGTGAACTCCTTTGCCTCTGTCGTGCAGCCCGAAGTGTTGTCGCGCGGATAGAAGTAAAGAACGACGTTGTAGCCCGTAAAATCGGAAAGTTTTATTTCAGTTCCGTGCGAATCCTGAAGTTTGAATTCGGGAGCGATGTCACCTTTTTTCAGCATTTCCGCCTCCTATGAAATCTCTTTATTGTTGAAAAACATTACTGCAAGCGAAAGAACGATTACAATGATCAAAAGTGCATAAACAGAGGCGAAACCCAGACTTAAACCGTCCAGACCGCGTCCGTAAACCAGATTGTCCTTGATGTTAAAGTGCGAAAAATCTGGAAGAATATAACGAAGAGTTGTAACGAGGTTAACCACAAATTCGGAACTTCTCTGCGTTATCGCGTAAACCAGATTGTACGAAGTCGCACCGACCAGATAAAAAGAAATCGTGAGCATCGCAGCAACTGCCGGTTCAGTGAGCGTTGAGCAGAGAACAGCGACAGAAATGACGGTGCAGGTCTGGAGGAAAATCGTATAAACCGCCGGAAGATAGCCGAAAAAGCGCGAAAATCCGCCGAAAACGGTAAGAAGTATCGCGAAAATTATGCACATTACGAAAATTTCAACGACAATGAGAAAAACCATGCCGAAAAATTTTCCCAGAATGTATTCGGGACGCGCGATCGGACGAGCCAGAAGCGGATGCAGCGTTTTAAGCGAAAGTTCCTTGTGAACAAGCGATATACCTAGGAAAATCGAAAGAACCGTAGAGAAAATTTCGATAGTGCCGAGCCCGATATCGCTGATGATATCCTGCACGTTGCCTATTGTCATCTGGGTGATTCCTATTCCTAGCGCGAAGATGAAAAGAGCGAAGAAAAGAAGGATGTAGAGCACTTTACTGCGAATCATCTCAAGAAAAGTATAAAACGAAACACTTGTGATTCTTTTAATACTGTCCATTCTATCCCTCCTTAATATCCTTGAAAACTATCTCTTCCAGCGAAGGATACGAGCCGTTCGCGTTGAAAACCGTGTATCCTTTGGCTACGACTTCCGCAAGCTTAGAATTGAAATCTCTAATGTCGGTGCAATCGAGAACGAATCTGTCCGACACGAGTCTGACACCGTCAAAAAGTGCAAAAACGGAGTCTTTCATACTCTTGTCACACGAAAATTCAATCGAATATCTGACATCCTCAGGCCTGATAATTTCATGCAAGGTCCCAAAACTCTTGAGCTTTCCGTGCTCGATGATTAGAACTCTGTCTGAAAGGTTTTCGATATCGCTCAGAATGTGGCTTGAGAAAATGACACTTTTGCCATCCCTTTTAAGACCGCGGATAATATCTTTGACCTCTTTTCTGCCGATAGGATCAAGACCGCTCATCGGCTCGTCCATAATAACAAGTTCGGGGTCGTGAATTATCGCCTGAGCCAGACCGATTCTCTGAAGCATACCTTTCGAATAACTCGCGAGCTTTCTGTTTCTGTCATCGAAAAGGCCGACTTTTTTCAGCATATTTTCAGCCTTATCGGTAAGAATCCTGCCGCTTATCCCCGAAAGTTTTCCGAAATATTTCAAAACTTCCATCGCGGTAAGTTCCGAATAAAAATACGGTCTCTCCGGCAGGAAGCCGATTTTGCTCTTAACTTCGCGCTCGCCCGGCTTTTTGCCGAAAACTGAAATTTCGCCGCTGGTCGGAGTTATAAATCCCATTATCATTTTGATTGTCGTCGTCTTTCCGGCACCGTTGTGACCGACAAATCCTATTATTTCACCCTGTTCCATTGAGAAAGAAAGGTCTTTGACAGACTCTATTTTCGACCATACTTTCATCGGGTGATTAAAAACTTTCCTGACATTTTTGAGTTCGATAGGTTTCATGCGATTCCTCCCTAAAAATCAAAAAACCGTTGATTATAGTGAAAACAATCAAAAGAGCAAAAAAGAAAAGAAGTTAGGGATTAGGGAGTTTAGGGAATCTAGGGAGTTTAAGGAAGTTCAAGACAATTTCTTGCATTTAACTATCGCTTGACTATAAAACTCCCGTTTTTTTGTGCTATAACAATTGAATTTTTATAAATTAAGGAGAGATTATTATGAAATTATCTTTGAACTGGCTTAACGACTACATAGATCTCAGCGGAATAGCCGCGGAAGAGATCGCGAAACAGCTGACGATGAAATCGGCGGAAGTCGAGGATTACGAGTGGCTTTTCAAACACTTCGACCAGGTTATCACGGCGAAAGTAATGAAAGTCGAGAACCATCCGAATTCGGATCACCTTCACCTGGCGACCGTTTTTGACGGCAAAAAAGAGCAGACCGTAGTATGCGGCGCGCCGAACATCGCTGAAGGCCAGACTGTCGCATTCGCTCCGCTGGGAACTGTTCTTCCGGGCAATTTCGAAATCAAACCGGCAAAAATCCGCGGAGTTGAAAGTTGCGGCATGATCTGCGCTGAAGACGAACTCGGTTTGGGAACCGACCACACAGGCATTATGGTGCTTGATCCCGCGACCGAAATCGGCGTTCCCCTCAAAAAAATCTTCAACAGACAGGATTTCGTAATCGAGATCGAGAACAAGACAATAAATCACAGGCCTGACCTCTGGGGTCACTACGGAATTGCGCGTGAAATCAGGGCTATCTTCGAACTTCCATGGAAAAAAGAGCTCAAATACACAGGCATCAAAGCGGACAGAGTTGACGAAAAATTCGAAATCGAGATCAAAACTCCGCGCTGCCTCCACTATCTCGGCCTCAAAGTCAGCAACCTGAAAACCGCTCCTTCGCCTGACTGGATGAAGGCGAGACTTGAAAATGTCGGGCTCCGTCCGATAAACAACATCGTCGATATCGCGAACTACGTCATGTATGAAGTCGGCCATCCGCTCCACACTTTCGACAGACGCGACATCGCAGGAAACAAGATCGTGATCAGAGACGCATTCGAAGGCGAAAACTTCACGACTTTGGACAACGTTCCGAGAGTTCTCAAATCGACAGACGCAGTCATCGCAGACGAAACGAGAAGCCTTGCGATCGCAGGTGTCATGGGCGGTCTCAACAGCGAGATCAAAGACGATACGACTGAGATCTTCATCGAATCGGCACTTTTCTCACCGGCAAGCGTCCGCAGAACTGCAAACAGGCTCGACCTCAGAACAGACGCTGTCAACAGATACGAAAAATCGCTCTGGGTCGAAAACTGCTACCTTGCAATGGAGCGCATCGTAACACTCATCAAAGAGATAATTCCGGGTGCAGTCGTCACTTCGGAACTTGCAACGGCCGATAACAGCGAGGGATACGGCTTCAAAGGAAACATCGTCATCACGACTGACAGGATCCGCTCGCTTCTCGGAATTCCGGCAGAAGATCTCAGCGATGAAAAAATCGTTTCGATGCTCACCTACCTCGATTTCGGCGTTAAAAACGAGGGCGGAAAACTCACGATTGAAGTTCCGGCTCACAGAAGAAGCAAGGATGTTTCGATCGCCGAAGATATCGTCGAAGAAGTCGGCAGACTTTACGGCTTCAACAACATCAAGCCGCAGAGTCCCTACTTTGAAGTCGAGCGTCCGGCACGCAACAAAGATATGGAAAAAACCGAGATCCTGAAGAATCTTCTTGCAAAAGGATTTGGTGCAAACGAAGTTATGAACTACTCGTTCTACGGCGCAAGCGACCTTGAGCTCGTTCCGTTCCCGAAAGAAAAAATCGTTGAAACGGTTGACGAAAGAGACACTCCTTACCTCAGATACTCGCTTTTCCAGGGCTTAGTCAAAAACGTTCACGAAAACCTAAAGAATTTCAAACAGTTCACACTCTTTGAATTCGGCCGTATCTTCACAGTTGACGACGAGAGAAAGAGAATCGGCATAATCGCAGTCGGAACACCGGAACTCTTTGAATACACGAAGAGAATCATGGTATCGATCGCGAAAGAGCTCAGCACGCCGCCGCTTCGCTTCGAAAGAATCACGGGCAACGCTCTCTGCGGAACAGAATTCCTTCACCCGAACAAGTCCGCAGTCGTCCTTGCAGGAAAGGATCCTATTGCTATTTTCGGCGAAGTTCACCCCGGAATCCTCAAAAAATGCGACATCAATGTTCCCGTTGCATACATCGAAATCGAGCAGACGATGCTTTTCGACCTGCCTGAAAGAAACACAAAATTCGCGCAGCTCCTCAAATTCCCCTCAACCAGTTTCGATGTTTCGGCGATTGTTCCAGAAAGAACCGAAAGTTCGCAGCTTCTCAACGTCGTCAAAAAAGCTGTTGACCCGAAAATTTTCATCGAAACCAAACTTGTTGACAAATTCACAGGTTTCCCGATCCTTCCTGGCTTTGCAAGCATCACAATGAGAGTCGTCCTCAACGCGAAAGAGCGCACTCTCACGATCGACGAGATGAAAGAGACCCAGCAGAAAGTATTTGCAGCTCTCAGAAACGCAGGCTGGAAAATCAGCGGAGACTAATCAATCTGATTTTAACGGAGTTTTTTATGAAAACACGCATCATAACAGCTGTAATCGGAATTGCCGCGGTAGTCGGACTGATCTACTTCCTGCCGCCCGCAATTTTCAATTATCTCATCATTGCCGTCGCATTTTTTACTTTTGCCGAATATCTTTCAATGTTCAAGGAAAGAAATCACCCGCTTTTCATTATCGCGGCGATACTCATGCTTTCGATGGCAAATTCCATCATGCGGATGGACGCAATTTTCCTTGCAGCGGCTGATCCTGCGACAGCTTCGATAGTTGAAGTCGGAAAGTCAGGCGAAGCATTCTGGAAACTTTATATGCCTCTCAAGCAGTTTCTGACGGTACTTTTTGCAGGCGTAGCACTCATTCCGATGATTGCACTCACCGGAAAAGATACGATCGAAGTGAAATTCAGAAGAATGAATGTCTATTTCTTCGGATTCTTCTACTTCGGCATAATTTTCGGGCTTTTCCCGCTCATCAAAAGCTACACTTTCGGACTTGAACCGCTGTTTGAAAAGTTTCCCTATTCCAATTCACACTGGTTTCTTTTCATGCTCGTGATCCCGTGGGTCTGCGACAGTGCGGCATACTTCGGCGGCAAAGCGCTCGGCAAGCACAAGTTTGCTCCCGCGATAAGCCCCAAAAAAACCTGGGAGGGAGCAGTTTCCGGCATGATTTTCTCAGTCATTGCCGGCCTTGTATTCGCTATCACCCTTCTTAAAAACGAAAATATCTGGTTCGTTCTCGTCGTAGCGCTTCTTGACGGCATTTTCGCGCAGTTCGGAGACCTTATAGAATCGCTCATCAAACGCGGCGCCGGCGTCAAGGATTCCAGCAACCTGATTCCAGGCCACGGCGGCCTCTTTGACAGAACAGATTCCCTTCTTGTCTCGGCAGTTATCGTTTTCGTTTCCCTTCTCGTAAAAAGCTATGTCGGATAGAATCATAATTTTCGGTATCACAGGCTCGATCGGCACAAACACCGAACGCCTTGTCAGAGCTTACAGCGACAAATTTGAAATAATCGGCTGCTCGGCAGGAAAAAACGTCACGCTTCTAAGCGAAATGATTCAGAAACACAAATCGCTGAAGGCTGTGGCCGTTTCAGATGCGGCAGATGCAGAAAAAGTCTCATTCAGCGGCAAAGTATATTCCGGTGAAGAAGGAATTATGCGCCTTCTCGACCTCGCCCCCGACAAAATCGTCATGGCTCTTCCAGGAAAATCGGGCTGGAGAATCACGATTGAAGCGATAAAACGCGGCATTCCAGTATGTCTTGCGAACAAGGAATCGTTAGTAATCGCAGGATATTATCTCGGCCATGTTGTCACTTCCGACCGCACCAAAATAATCCCTATCGACAGCGAACACGCGGCCCTCATGCAGCTTCTTGAAAAATGCGACCGCGAAACTTTGGCTAAAGTCTATATCACCGCTTCTGGCGGAGCTCTGCGCGATATGAGCGCGGCAGAAATGGAAAACGCCGACGCGGCGGCTGCACTCAAGCATCCCGTTTGGAGCATGGGTCAGAAAGTGACGATCGACAGCGCGACAATGCTCAACAAAGGCCTGGAACTTTTCGAAGCGTTCTGGCTTTTTGATCTCGATCCGGAAAAACTCGATGTCTTGGTTCACCCCAGCGTAAACGTTCACGCTGCGCTTCTTTTCAAGGACGGCTCGGCAATTTCACAGAATGCCGTCGGAAATATGCTTGTCCCCATTGCAGCTGCACTCTCCTACCCCGGAATGCTCGATGTCGCTGAAAAATTCCCCGAAATGAACTTTGAATTTACTGGCAAAACCATGACTTTCCTGCCCCCCGACCTTGTAAAATATCCTCTTCTCAAAACCGCTTTCGAACTCCTTAGAAACCGAGATTTCTCGGGCATGGTAGCTTATGCGATCTCAGATGAAACCGCAGTTGAAAAGTTCCTCAAAGGCAAAATCAAAGTCAAAGGAATACACAGGGCAGTAGAAGCCGCAACCGCAAAATTCAGCGGTCTAAAACCGCCTTCATCAGTCGAGCAGATATCTGATTTTATTGATGAAATAGAAAAATTTACAGAAGAAGTGCTGTAAGCAACAATAAAATCAAAGCATTAAGCCTGAGTTTTTCTGAATTTATTCAAACAATTTATTCAGCATTTTTCCGGTAAGTGACTCTTCGCATTTTATGAGATCTTTCACTTTGCCCTGGAAAACAACGTTTCCTCCTTCTTCGCCGCGGCCGGGACCGAGGTCGATTATGTAGTCGGCACTTGCGATAATCTGGCTTCTGTGCTCGGCAAGGATCACGGTTTGGCCTGAATCGTTGAGGGTTTTAAAGATTTCCAAAAGTTTTTCCACATCGGCGAAGTGCAGGCCTCTGCTTGGTTCATCGAAGATAAACATCGATTTTTCCTTACTTTTTTCAGTAGCTGCCGCAAAACTTCTGCCGAAATAAAGTCTCAGGAGTTCGCCTGAAGACAAACTTGAAACACTCTGCAAAAGTTTGATGTAACCGAGCCCGCATTTATCAAGAATGTTCAGTATTTTCGAGATGCTGGCGTCGTCTTCAAAAAATTCGGCCGCATCCCTGATCTCCATATCGAGGATCTCGGCGATATTCTTCTCCTTGTATCTGAATTCAAGAATATTCGGCGCATATCCCGTTCCGCCGCAGTCGGCGCAGAAGTATTCGACATTTCCCAAAAAATCCATCGAAACCGAGTTTCTTCCCTGCCCTTTGCAGGTTTTGCAGATATCGTTTTTCGTGATTTTGAACGATTTCCCGAATTTCTTCTTTATCTTGTCGAAGCACTCGGCAAATGATGCGACGTTTGACGATGTCGCGGAGATGTTTTCCGTGCTTTTTTCGTCGTAAAAAACAGGAATATCCTTAATATTATCAGCCAGATACTTTATCAAAGTGGTCTTTCCGCTTCCCGAAAGCCCTGAAATGACCGTGGTTTTTCCAAGCGGGATCGAAACCGAAATATTTTTGAGATTGTTTTTCGAAATATTTGAAACTTTGAGAAAATCGGAAAAATCGCAATCTTTCAAAACAGGCTTGAAGTTGAGCGTCTTTGCAGTCCATGAGTCAGATCTCATCAAGGATTCAACGTTTCCTTCAAAAACGATTTTTCCGCCGGCACTTCCGCTTCCGGGGCCGCATTCGATTACGTTGTCGGCATATTTTATGATTTCGGGAACGTGCTCGACCGCAACCACAGTGTTCCCCTTCTCCACGATCTCACGCAGAAGTTTCGCCATGTTCTCGCATTCAAGCGGATGAAGCCCTCTGCTCGGCTCGTCAATCACATAGATCAGGTTCTGCAGGTTGTCAGCCGCACTTCGGACAAGTCTCAGGCGCTCCCTCTCGCCCGTCGAAAGCGTTGAAGCGGCTCGCGAAAGCGTGAGGTGGCCTATTCCCAAAGATATGATTTTATTAACTTTTTCAGCGATTTCGGCCTTTATTTTAAGGAAGATCTCTTCATCGGTCTTGTCTTCAAACGAAATCGTTTCAAGGATCTTTCCGATTTCTGAAACCGGCTTTTCACAGAATTCATCGATCGACATTCCTGCAACTTTTACTTTTAGAAGCTCTTTTTTCAGGCGTTTTCCGTGACATTCAGGGCAAACGGTTTTACCCATTAAATTTCGCAGTTCTTCCTCGTTTTTATTGCCCAAAGACCTGTAAAATTCATCGGTTATAAGATTTGCAAAGCCGATCCACTTTCCCTGGAAACTGTGCGTTCCTTCGACGTTCCCGCGTTTGTATTCCCAGTTCACATCGAAAATCTCTTCTCCCGCACCGGACATCGCGATATCGAATTCTTTTTCAGTGAGCTCGTTCACCGGCTTGGAAAAATCGATCCCCAGCTTTTTCCCCGCCGCAAAAAGAGTGTGAATGAACTGGCCCGTAATATCGGCATAGAAACGCCCCTGCTTAGTCGCTGCAAGCGCGCCGTCAGCAAAAGAAAGTTCGCGGTTTATCGAAAGTTTTTCAAGATCGCAGCTTAGAATAAAGCCCGTTCCCGAGCACTTTCCGCACGCCCCTTTTTCTGAATTGAAAGAGAAATCGCCTGCCGTGAAAGCGCACTTTTCACCGTTTTCAAGCCGTCCTGCACGCGAAAAAAGCATCCGGACGAATTCATAGATCCCGCTAATAGTCCCTACGGTCGAGCGTATCCCCGCGACTGAAAATTTTGCTGAAACGCCGATCCCTGCACGCAGTCCGTCGCATTTTGAGACCGAACTCTGGTTTTTGCCGAGAAGAAAAGTCTTTACGTAAGGCGAAACTCCGCTGAGGACAGCTTTGATGCTTTCGACAAAAAGAGTGTCGAAGGCGAGACTCGTTTTGCCGCTTCCCGAAAGACCGCATACGACATTGAATTTATTGGGTTTTATCTTCAAATCGACATTTTTGAGATTGTGCGTTTCAATGCTCTGCAGAACGATGTCTTTAGTGAGTTCTGCTTCGTAATTCCCGGCCTTTGCCGCCACTTTTTCAAGTGAAAAACTCTCGTTTTCACCGAAACTGATGACGTTGTCGGCAAGCCTCAAAAGGACAGGGTTGTTGTCGCTTGCAAGGACTGTGACACCCGATTTTGCGACACTTTTCAGGATCCCGACGAATTTTTCAATATCCGCCGGGTGCAGGCCGGCAGTAGGCTCCTCGAAAATCAGGACCGAATTTTCCTTTATCTTTGAAAGCCAGAGCGCAAGTTTTATCCGCTGCGCTTCTCCGCCTGACAGTGTGGATGAAGGCTGCCCGAGAAGCAAATATCCGATCCCAAGACGGGCCATTATGTCGAGAGTTTTTGTAATTAGCTTATTTTCCTTAAAGAAATCAAGTGCTTGAGACACCGTAAGATTGAGGACGTCGTAAATCGATAGCCCCTCTACTTTGACTTCAAGGACCTCGTCAATGAAGCGTTTTCCGTTGCATTTGTCGCAAACAGTCTCAACGCTTCCCATGAACTTCATTCCGGTTTCTATCACTCCGCCGCCCTCGCATTTGGGGCATCTTCCCGCTTCTCCGTTGAATGAAAAATGAGATTTCGAAAAACCGCGTTTTTTCGCTTCGTCAGTCGCGGCAAACAAGTCTCTGATCTTATCGAAAACTCCGGTGTAAGTGGCAGGATTCGATCTGGAGGTGCGCCCGATCGGAGAGCGGTCTATTTTTTCATAAGTTATTGATTTTTCTTCGAGTTTTTTAATATATGAATTAAGGAAATCTTTCTTTCCGGCTGACGATCTTCCGCATACGGCATTGAGTTTTCCGCTTATTATTTCACTTCCGAAATTGAGCCCGGATGCGCCGTTTTCGGACTTTTTGAGTGCAAGCGCAGTCGGAGTGGCAATGGTTTCCGCGTTTTTCAAAAAGTCCTCAACTCTTCCCGAAAAAAGGATCTCTCCCCCTTCAGTACCGCCGCCGGGACCGGTTTCCACGATATTGTCAGCCATTCTGATCGCGTCGATATCGTGCTCGACCGCAATGACTGTGTTTCCGTTGTTGCGGATCTTTATGAGTAGACTAATGACATTTTTCAGCTCTCCGCGGCTAAGCCCGATACTCGGTTCGTCAAAAACGAAAGTCGTCCCTTTGAGAGGACTCGATGCGGCCGAAGCGATCCTTATCCTCTGGATCTCGCTTGAATTGAGCTCGCTTGAATTTTCGGAAAGGGTCAGGTATCCTAGGCCTATATTTATGAGTTCAAGAAATAACTTATTGATTTCATTTATTATTTTCTGTTCAGCAAGAGTGAGTTCCTTTGCATTTTCCGTGAGGAACTGAACTGCTTTTTCTAAATTCATATCGCAGATTTCGGCGATGTTTTTACCGGCGATTTTCACCGCGAGAGCTGTGTCGTTAAGCCTTGCGCCGCCGCATTTTTTGCACTTTACCGAGCGGACGAAACGGAGGATGTTGGGGTTTCTGTCACGCTTCAGGATCTCTTCCATAACGTTGACGACCCCTTTGTAGTAGCCCTCTTCGCGAGGTTTTGCCGTGATCCCCGTCCATTTCATGCGGCTTTCAAGGGTGTGCTTGCCGAAAGCGACCTTTATTTTTTCGCTGCCGAAAAATATGACGTCAAGCTGCTCTTTCGTGAGGTCGCAAAGCGGCGTATCGACCGAAAAACCATGCGCCCAGCACACCTCGTCAAGGACATCAAGAGTCACCTGCGAATAGATTATGTAGCCGTTCGGCGCGGTTATCTTCAAAGCTCTATCGCGGATCGACTTTTTCCAGTCAGCGACAATGAGATCGGGGTCAAGAAAATCCTCAACTCCGTTTCCTTTGCACGCTTCGCAGTAACCGAGAGCCGAATTGAAGGAAAAAACCGAGCGCGAGATCCCCGCATGACGGGCAAAAAGGACACGCAGAAGGTCGTAGATCCCCGAAAAAGTGCCGACAGTGGAAACTGAAGTCGCGACATCCGCCCTCTGGTCAACAGCAAGAGAAGCGTCAAGACCGCTTATGAGCTCGGCTGCGGGCTTTTTCGTCACGCCGAAAAACTTCCTCTGCCACGCCGGAAACGACGAAAGATAGAGCCGCTGCGACTCCTTGAAAAGCGTGTTATAGACAAGCGACGACTTGCCGCTGCCCGAAACACCCGTCACGACCGTGAATTTTCCCTTTTCAAATTCAACACTTATGTTCTTAAGATTGTTCTCTGTGCAGTTTTGAATTTTTATGTTCATAGGACCTCCAACACTTTTATTCTCCCTCTAAGTTAGAGGGAGTGGCGCTTTAGCGACGAGGGCGTGTGTGCTTTAAAATCTATACCCTAAAGCGACAAGCAAGTTAGGATAATAGTCGCTGAAATAGTTCTCTGCGCCCAATCTTAACACCAAATTATTTTTAAAAATCAAATCAATTCCAAAACCATATATAAAATTTTTCTGAAAAAAATAAGAAGCATCTTCGTGCACAGGCACGTCAAATATTAAATTTATACCTCCTGCAAACCAAAAGGCACAAATTTTTAAAAACTTGTTATCAACGGAAATCGGCACCATCGGACGTAATTTCAACGGAACACCCAATGCAATGGTCTCTTCTTTAGGAGCAATCTTAGCAAGCCTGAGTTCTGCATTAAAACCGATGTGAAACATCTCAACAACACGAACATTAAAATCTAAGCCGGCATTAAGTGTCAGACCAACAGGATAACCAATCAAAAATCCAATATTAGGTTGAAGATACCACCACTTTTCATCCGAATTTTCATTTCTAACACTATAAATACTATCTACTTTCTGATCTTCTTCTTTCTCCTCGGCACACAACCCGAACCATGAAGAAAAAATAAAGCAAAGAAGACTAATCGTTAATATATTTCGATAGTTTTTCATGACGGACTCCAATAATTTAATTATTCCTCAAATGGGCAAACGCCTTCTTCCTTACAATAGCAATTCATATCACGCAAAATGAAAGGATCTGAATTAAGTTTCTGATATAACAACCATTTACCCTCGAACTCGCTGAATCCATAGGAAAATTTGGTTGTTCCGTCAGAATATGTTTTGTCATCTTCCATCTTTTTCATGCAGTATTTTTTCTTCTTATCTATTCGATAGTAGCAAAGTCTGCCTCCTGAGCCGCTACCATCTTTGTAAGTTATTTCAACATAAAGCAGCAGATTGCCTTTAAATTGATACGGTGAAAGTGTGTAAGCATTTTGAGTTGTTTCATCTGTAAAATCGGAAATTATTGTCTGATAATCAACAATTTTCCCATCTTTTATTTTAGCTTTTGTTATGCCGACACCGTTAAGATTAAAAACGAATTCTAACGGATTTTCCTTGTTCAGCTCTATTATTGATACTCTTCCATTTTCGCGGTTTATCTTCATACAATCTGAAAATGATTTTGGATTTTTTGACAAATCACAGATATATCCATTTTTATTTTCATCATAAATTCCAAGATAATTGTCAACCAAACTTGTGTGGTTTGCAACTCCGTTTCCTAACGAAGCCCACTCCCATTCGCCGACTTTGGCATACATCATTTTTTGATTGTCAGTTTCCTCAATATTAACAAATGCCCATTTTTCATTCAAAGCCGGTTCATAAGAAATGTTTTTGACTTTTTTGTCATAGACGATTTCAACTTTTCCGTCATCGCTGATATATGCAAGAAAAATGTTCTCATTGTTCAGATCAAGACTTCGTTTGTCAGAAATAAGCCCGAGTCTTTTGCCTTTGTAATATGCTTGCTCCTGTCCACGTGATGGAATAACGAGAGAATATTTCTGTGTGGCAATGTCATAAGTCACATATTTTGTTTTTACAGCCCAATCCTTTACTGAAAGAGTCGGGTTTGGCGCAAAATAAAAGCCGATTTTTCCATCACTCATGTTCCAAGACTTGACAAAACCGTTAGTCCCGTCATTGTTCCAATTGACCTGATTGATTGCCAAATCACACTTGTGCATGGGAACAACTTCAGCAATGGTCGGATATTCTTCAGCAAGCCTTTCTTTCGTCCAAGGTTTCAGGTTTTCTAACACACACGGTGTTCCGCAGCAAGCGTATTCGGGATATTCGTGACAAAGTTTTTCATTCTGTTCATCCCAGAGATTGCGGACACACTGTGGATCTTTTTCTGTCGGAGTATCACAACCGGGGCGGCAGAAGGTGATTTTGCCGTTTGCGTCGTAATATGGAAACGGTGCTTCGCTTAGAGGCGTTTTACATTCGGCCGAATCGGATTTTTCAGAATCGGAATCAGAATCATCGGATTGGTCTTTATCATCAATGATATCAGCATCTTGAGAATCAAAATCATCATCAATGGTTTCAGAATCCTGAGTGTCTGCATCGGCATCAGGCAGAATGTCAGAATCGTTTGATGAGTGCGAAGAAGAGCAGGAAATAAACAGGACCAGAAAAATTAAATAAAAGATTCTTTTCATGACAGCCTCCAACAGTTAAATTATTCCTCAAACGGACACACGCCTTCTACTGAAGTTGTTATTCATCCTCGCAGCTTTCCAGCTGCTTGTCTATTCCTGAGACATAGGTTCCGTTTTCTTGTAATTCTTCAAGCGGTGTCGCTTTTCCTTGAAGCAGAGACTCTGTCATTCCTGGAACGGAATTTAAATATATTGTATCTTGATCCATCGCTTTCATAATGATCTCCCAAACAAATCTTAGGCAGATGTTATATTGTAAGTCCGTAAAAAAGCAAGATGTTTTATCCCTCTACAAAAATTTGTATTTTCCCTTTCCCTGCCCTGAAACCGGGGCAATCAGCTGCAATTCATCATGAAGCCGCCTGATATAAGTTGTTGCGGTAACTTCCGAACAGTGAAGGACTTGAACAATCTGGGAATTGCCGAAAATCTCCGTTCCAAAGCTGTCATAAATCAAAACCATATTCCGTTTTATCTTTTCCGCGTATCCGGAACGGGCGATCCGATCCTTGACTTCTTTGGTTTCGCCATCAATCCAAAGTTTTTCCTTTGGTTTGGTGCCGTTTTTTATTTCATAATACTCTTCATTCACCGGAATAACTACCGAAGTGATGTTCTCGTTTCCGTCAAATACTTTGTAGTAAAGCTGTGGCGAACCGTTATCTTCAAGCGACTTTTTCGCCTCGCCGATTCCAGTGCCGAAAGATTCGATAATTCCGAGCTGTTTGAACATATCCCTTATTTCGGGATTTTCCGTGTCACGCTCGCTGAAAAAGCTCCTTTCGTTCAAATCGCTGATTTTCAAAGGCGGAAGCGGCTTGTTGTAGTTGACGATGTTGATCTCTTTTTCGGAAACATAAATCTGGATCGCCTTCCCGTTCTCGTAATTGTTGTGAACCAGCGCGTTTGCGACAAGTTCTTCGACCGCCGTGAAAGTGAAGTTCGCGACTTTTCTGTTTTCAGCCTTGTTCTCCTCCCTGACGGTCAGCGTATTCAGGAAATGGTCACTTATATATTCGACAGCCATCCGGTACTGCTTCCAGAGCGGACCTTTGAAAAGTCTTGATTCCATTTTTCTTTTTGTCCCGAACATATCGACAATCATTTCGATGTATGAATACGGAATAAATTTTTCGGGATTTGCTGCAAACATCAGAACGGCATAGTTTTTTACCCTTTTTCCGGCAGGATCATTTCTGTCAAGCAGCCGTAGAGTCCTGCACATTTCAACTTTGTCCAGATTTGCGGAAATAGTTCTGTCGCTGGTTGAAGCAAAGTATTCGCGCATAAAATCGCCGTCCAAGTCGTCAATCACGGCATCGGTGCTTGAAATTGAAGTAAAATGAAAATTTGAGAATTTACGCAGAAGATCGTATTCCTCGTCAACTTTTGCAAGCCTAGTATCAGCCTCGATTCTGACATAACGCCCGGCTTTCAGATTGATTTTTCTGTCACGCTCAGCCTTCTCGCTCACCATGAAGGGACCACCTGTCTGCCTAGGAACGACAAGCAGAATGTAAGGTTTTCCATCCAACTCATTTGTTATCAGAGTGTATGCGACATTCGGATGCAGAAACGAGCGGAGAGAATTCAGCAGATTCTTTGTTTTTTCGATAAATCCACGAGGAATCCCTTTCAGTGGAAGGCGCGGAACAGCCTTTTCACCGTCTGAGTCCGCTTCCTCAACACCGATAAAAATATATTGGATATCGTTGTCGTAGTAGTTATTACCGTAAGCGCAGATCGTTTTCAGTATTTTGTCCAGCTGATTCGCCGACGCTTTGTATTCGATATAGGAACACTCCGGCACTCTGCCTTTCAAAATCTCATTGGCCTGTTTTTTTATTCTTTCGTAATCCATGCTTTTCTCCATCTCAAACCAAAGTTTTTATATGTTAAACCAAAGTTTTTGTCAAGCAAACCAAAGTTTTTTATGAAAAAATTTAAAAAGCCGAGATTGTTTTTCGTGCTTTAACTAAGATTCATATTAAAAAAGCTCCTAAAAAAACCGCCGGATTATAGCGGAAAAACGGTCGAAAACAAGGATTGAAAAACAGTTCCAGTTATTCTGACACAGTGCCGACATACTGGACTCCGGCCAGATTCAGCTTTTTACGGATTGCATTAATTTTATTTTCCGGGAACCTCGTTGCAGTCCCTTCCCGAATAACTGCGGCATTTATTCCTCTTTTTACCGCACCGAGTGCTGTCGCAGCAACGCATCCGCATTCGTCAAGACCGCAAAGATGAAGCATCTCGTAGCTTTTCTCACGTATAAACTTGTTCAGTTTTCTGCTGGTCAGAGCGTCACCTAAATACTTGTCGAAACAGTAATCCGACACAATATCCAGACCACTGTAGAGCTCTGCACCCTCAGTTCCTGCAATCGAATAGCCGAACAAAAAACGGTTCGTAAATAAATTCTGAATGATGTGGCGTATATAAATAACATCCTGATTTTTATCATGATATTCACGAATCAGATCATTAACTGAAGCAACCAGTCTGGCAGTATCGTAAGAAAAACGCTCTTTCCTTTTCTCCCAAAGATAATCGTTCTGCATATCGATCACAAGCAAAGCAGTTTTCATATTGCCACCAACAAATTTAATTTGTTACTTAACCAGTTCAATTTCCTCGCCTTCTCCGATCACAAGGCGGTTCGGTGAGTCGAACTGCTCGGCTCTCTCACGGTCGAAATACTTGCCGTCCTTGGGCGGAATCACATGATACGGGATATCGTGCTTGGCACCGACAAGTTTCGCGCACTCAGCCGCTTCGGGAAGATCCATGTTGTAAACGCCGTCGCAGCAGTAGAAAGCGTAATCAAGCTTCTTTTCAGCGAGGGCGGGCATCTGCTGAGTCTTGCTCGTATCGCCCGAAACATATACTGTCACGCCGTCTGAAAGCGTCAGAATGTAACCGACACACTCCTTAACATCGTGATTTTTGTTGTATCCCGCCTCAACTGCTTCGATCTTGACATAACCGAGATCAAAACTTTGGTGCTTTCCGTCAGCAAGAGCCTCTTTCCACGTGATCGTCCGGCAGTCGTCTTTGCGGTTTTTGATCTTGTCGAGAGCGTTGTGGTCAAAGTGGGCGTGAGTGACAAGAATAAGGTCAGCCGCCGGCTCGTAGCCTTCTCCTACAAAAGGATCGATGTAGATCACCTTCCCTTCAGCCGTTGTGATGCGCAAACTTGCGTGCCCCATGTAAAGAAGTTTCGCCTTCGCGCCTTCTGACGGCTTGGTTTCATCCGTTTCAGCCGCCGGCACAGAATTTTGCTCACCCTTTTGTTCGTTTTTCTCGGCCTGATTTGATGCCGTTCCCGTGCAGGCTGCGAGAATAAAAGCCAAAAATGCTGACATAATAATTTCTACAATCCTCTTCATCTGTTTCTCCGTTTTAACTCTAATTTTCCTTTCCGACTTTTTCGGTCGCTTTGGAATAAAGCAGAAGAACTATGAAAATCAAGGTTGAATAAGCTGCCGCGTAGCCGTAGCGTTCCTGACGCTGGAACGCCCATTTGTAGGCTTCGCTTATGAGAATTTCGGTCGCGCCGTCGGGTTCGCCGCCCGAAACCAGGTAAATGATGTTGAACATGTTGAATGTCCAGACGCTGCCCAGAATTACTGCCGGAAGAAGCGCCGGTTTCAAAAGCGGCAGGATTACGTGTCTGAACCGCTGAAATCCGTTGGCTCCGTCAACGCTTGCGGCATCCTCGAGATCGTGCGGGATCGCCTGCAGTGCGCCGAGAGCAGTAACCATCATAAACGGGAATCCGAGCCACGTATTTGTCGTGACATTTGCCGCAAACGAAGTCCAGAAGCCGCTGAACCAGCTTACAGGTTCAAGCCCTATCGCCTGTAAAATGCCGTTTATCGCGCCGAACTGCCTGTTGAACATTCCTTTCCAGATAAGTGCCGTAATGTAGTTGGGAACTGCCCACGGGATTATGAGAAGCATTCTGTAAACGCCTTTAAGTTTGAGCCACGGCTCACGCAGCATGAGAGCGAGCGCAAGACCTATCGAAACATGCAGAAAAACATTCACTGCCGTCCACAAAATCGTGACAAGAAGCGTGAAATAGAACGAAAGCGAATCGGTTATCGGGAAATCTTTCGAAAGGAGGATCGAAATGAAGTTCGTAAACCCTACAAACTGGTATTCACCGCTTTTGTGGGCAAAAAACGCGACCGCCGTCCCTACCGCAAACGGAACAAAAACAAGGACGAGCATCGAGAACATCGCCGGGAAAAGATAGAGGTAAGGTGTCGGCGACGACATAAGTTTTTCGAAAAATTTATACTTTTTTATCTGTCTGACCGTGAAAACAAGCCCGATAACTGCCGCGATGACAAGAATTATTACAAAAACAACCGGGCTCTGCGCCTTCGGAAGCGGTTTAGAGAAGATTTTGAACTGCTGCTGCGCGCTTTCGAGAGCGTTTTCAGGGGTATCTGCACCGCGGAGAACCTTTCTCAAAGCACCTGCAAGCGGTTCCCAGACCATTCTCATTTTCGGATTGTTGCTCATGGGAACTGAAACTTCGGCCTGTTTTTTGAAAACATTGAGGATTTCGTCGGTCGCGACTTCCTCATCCTCGTAAACCGAAGCGGTCGCGACAGACTGCCTTCCCGATACGGCGCGGACTTTGGCGGCATCGTGCGAAACGAGGAATTTTCCGAATTCCGCAGCCCCTTTTTTGTTTGTAGTTTCGTGATTTGAAACGAGATAAGCCTCGACCGTGAGGAAAGGTTTCATAACTTCGCCGCTTTCGCTAACTTTCGGAAGAACCGCGACCGAATACGGAACATTTTTGTCGATTTCGCCTAAAAACCACGGTCCGTTGATTACAAAAGCAGAGTTTCCTTCGTTGAAAAGCTGCGTAACAAGCGCAGAAGTCGCTTCCTGCGGCGTAACTTTCGATTTATTTACTAAATCATCAATAAATTCGAGTGCTTTAACATTTCCTTTATCGTCAAGGCATGCCATGCCGTCTTCCCTTTCCATGCCGTTTTCAAAGCAGAATTTTCCACCGAAACCGTAAATGAAAGAAGCCGCGAAATATGCCGAAGTCGCTTCGAAAGCAAGACCGTATTTCCCGTTTTTAGCGTCTGTGAAACTCTGCGCCGCTTTAAGAAGTTCGTCAGTAGTTTCAGGGACTTTTTCAACTTTATCGGTGCGGTAAAACAAAACCGCGTTTTTGAACGAAAGAGGAAATCCCCAGTATTTTCCGTTATATTTTAAGGCATCAAGAGTTGACGAAATCAGAGAATTTGAAACATTGCCGCTCAAAACATCGGAAAGATCTGAAATTATTCCGCTTTCAGCCCAGTCCCCCACTCTTTCATGAGCGAAAATGAATGCATCGGGACCGTTTCCGCGGGGAATCGCGCTCGTCAGTTTGTTGGCAAAGGCGTCGTAGGGAACATTCAGCAGATCGACTTTGTATTCAGACTGCAACTCGTTGAATTTGTTGCGTAATTCTTCAAGAGCCTTCTGCTCGTCGCCTCGGTACGAATGCCAGATCGTGACAGTTTCCTTCTCAGCAAAAAGCGAAAAGAAAACCAGCAAAATTAAAGAAAATAAAGTAAATTTTTTCATGGCTTATTTCTGAAGTGATTTTAAAATCTCAATTATTTCCTGAGGTTTCTGAGTTCCAATAAGAAGTTTGTTTCCGTTCGGGAACTCCAGTTGAAGACCTCTGTCGCCGCGGATGCTGAGGGATCTGTTGTTGTATCTTCCTTTGAGTCCCCAGCCGCCGTACTCGCGCACAGGATGATACTGTCTGACATAGTATGCAAGCATGTTGCTGAACGGATAGAATTTGAAGGAAAATCCTAACGGAAAAAGCCTGACATAAACACCCTGTTCTGTTATCTTAGTCTCTAATTTTATTGAAAAAATCAAAGCAAGCGAAATAATTAAAGCAAGTCCCCACATGATTGCTTTGGATGCAAGAAAATCCGGATGATTCATAAAAAATTCAACGCGGGCAGAATCTGTTATAATGAGGAAAACAGGAACAAGCTGCACTAAAATAACAATCATATACAGCCACCACTGAGTGAGACGCTGTTTTTCGTAAAAAAGGACTTTTTCAAGAAGTTTTTCTCCCATTTTTCACCTCACTTTTTCTTGCTGTAATCGCATCCGCAGTATTTCTGCCGGTAAAGGCCGTACTCTTTCGAAAGCTCGATGGAACGCTTGTAATCCCACCTTTCAAGGAACCATTTTATTCCGAATTTCTCAGAAAGCAGTTTTCCTATTTCGTTAAGCCACTCGAAATTTTTGTAAGGACTTATGGCTAAAGTCGTACTTACCGCGTCGCAGCCGAGTTCCGCCGCCTTTTTAAAACTTTCGAGAAGTCTTAGATAATAGCAGATTCTGCACCTGAAACCGCCTTCGCCGCTCAAAGAAACAGGTTCGATCATTGAATTCCAGAAGTCGTAGTCGTATTTTCCGCGCAGAACTTTGACCGTGTTTCCGTAACGCGTATCGATGTATCTGATAAGTTCCGACCAGCGTTTTTCCTCTTCTTCAGCCGGAGAAATGTTGGGATTGTAGTAAAAAACAGAGACATCCGAATCAGGATTATCAGCAAGAATTTTTTCCAAAGTCGCTGTCGTGCATGGCGCGCAGCAGGCATGAAGAAGAATTTTTTCAGTCATTTAAGCTACTTGGCAGCAGGTTTAGTTTCTTTTTTATCCTGTTTTTCTTTTGAGGATTTTATTTTTTTGTCGATATTGGCGATAAGTTCGTCAACTGTTTTTTCTTTCAGATTCTTTTCAAACTGTTCGCGGTAATTTCTCGCAAGACTTACAGTATCAAGCTCGACATCGAAAATTTTATATTTTCCGTCAATCTTCCTGATATGGTAAATCAGCTCGTAACCTACTGTTTTGCCTTTAAAAATACCCTGAATTTCAGATGTTATATAAATACTTTCAGGAACCCCTTTCAGATATTTTTTCTCAGTTCCCTTCTCTAAATATTTCTTTTCGTAACTTTTGTTGTAAAAGAGTTTGTCAAGATAGACATCAGTAAACAACTCTTTGATTTTATTAAACAATTCTTCTTTTTTGGCTTCAGAGGTTTCGTTCCATTTCTTGCCCATTATATACTCGGACATAAAGCGGTAATCTATAAGTTCTTCAACAATTTCCTTAATTTCCTTATCTTTCGCGACATACTTGGGCGTTCCCTTTTTAGGATTTGTATTTGCAAGCCTCTCAAAAGCCTGTTCTTTAGTTTCAAGCAGCTTCATGGCAACTGCAACGTCAAGCCCTGAATTTTCGGCCGCAGGGTTGCTTCCTTCGGTTGCGGAGGCCTGCGCAAAAACACCGAAATACCAGCAAATAATAATGATTACCAAACTTTTCTTCATCTACTTTGCCCCTGTAAACTCAATGATATCTTCAATTTTCATATTGTAGTCGTAAATCGCTTTTATATATTCCTGCTCGTTTTCAAAGAACAACTTGACAGCATCAATCAGATCTTTTGTATCGCTAGTCAACCCTGACTCATAGTTGGCATATTCAGTTGTCATCATTCCTTTTGTTGTTTTGCGTATCGATTTAAGGTGCGAAATATGGGAATCCAGAGCTTTGAGATCGTTGTATTTGCGCTTTATCTGCAAAGAAACATTCTGCTCGACAAAAAACGCTTTTGTCTTCATATAGTTCCATTCGGCCTTGGCTTTCTGAATCTTTCTTACCTGTTCAAGGATATTCAGTTCGAAACTCAGACCTATTCCTATCTCGCCGTCATATCCGTTGTAAGGACTGTTTGCTTCCGGATAGTATTTTTCATCAACGGAACTTGTGTATCTGAATGAATAAGATCCGGTCATTCCAAAATTCGGAAGAGTTTTACGGATTTCAAACTTGTAAAGTTTTTCATAAATATCAAGCCCTTTCTGCAAGTATGCCGCATAAGGGCTGTTCTCCTTCATCGACTTGACAAGCTCCGGCTCTTCTTTGGAAAAATCCTGCTTGACCATCTCCTTGTCGGCAAAAGCCCAGTTGTCACCGAGAACTTCAGTAATAAATGATTTCAAGGTATCAATCTGAAGGAGCAGCCTGTCGTACAAATACTGGATTTTCTCTTTTTCTATCAGCAGTTTATTTAAATCCTTCTGAGAAACACCTTCTTTTTCCTCGTAAAGCATGTCGCGGAGTTTTTCCTCCGCTTTGTCAATCTGCTTCATGCCGGGCTCGATAACATCAAGATAACTTTGCGCCATGACCCACGACCAGTATATTGCCGCAGCTTCCTTTCTGGTTTTAAGATCTGCAATTTTTGCTTCAGCCTTTCTGACATCCATCTGAGCTTCAGCGGCACGTCTCGCAGCCAGAACCTTTCCGAAAGTATAGATCGGGAGTGTAAATTCCGCTCTTGTTCTTATCGCGACACCCCACTTACCAAGATCGCTGTAGTATTTGTGCCACTTTCTTTCTTTAAATTCAGGAATACCGTCTCCGTCAGAATCGGGAAGTATTTCCGACTGCTCGTAGACATATTTCGGGTGCGGACCTATTCCGATCACCAATTTTATCTTCGGAAACATCTGCGCAATTACATAGTCGTAATCGGCTTCAGCCATCTGAATTTTATATTTTGAACCTTCTCCGATTCCCGTTTTTTCGATGAATTTATCGATAAATTCATCTTTTGTGTAGACAGTCGGCGGCACATTCGCTGCATCATTTGTCTGCAAATCCGCCTTTTTTGCTTCACTATCGGAAACAGAAGCGCCTTTTGTATCGTCAGGAACATTTTCCGTCAGGTCTTCTGCCAAAAGAATAGAAAAAGAGAATATCAAAAAAAAACAAAGGAGCGTCTGTTTAAAAGACGCTCCCGAAAATGTAGAATCACAAAAATCGCTCATCAAAAAATTATTTCATCTGAGCTGCAACTTCTTCCGCGAAATTTTCTACTTTCTTTTCAATACCTTCGCCAAGTTCAAAACGGTTGAAGCGGACAACTTTAAGTTCGCAGCCGACTTTCTTTCCTGTTTCTTTAATATAATCCTTAATCTTGAGGTCGCTGTTCATAACGAAAACCTGCTCGAGAAGAGTGTTTTCCGATACGAACTTCTGGATTT
The DNA here is from genome assembly GCA_002310995.1 of bacterium UBP6_UBA1177. Classification (GTDB taxonomy): domain Bacteria; phylum UBP6; class UBA1177; order UBA1177; family UBA1177; genus UBA1177. The sequence goes on from DBYV01000029.1 coordinate 24,505, forward strand.
TTCCTTCAACGATCTTTTCAGCAACTGCCTGCGGTTTTCCCATCTCGAGAACCTGTGCAAGGAAAGCGTGCTTTTCAGAAGCAAGTTTATCCTGCGGGAAAGATTCTACGTCGATGCAGTCAGGACGCATCGAAGCGATCTGCATAGCGATTCCGTCAGCCATTTCGATAACTTCCGGTTTTGTCGTGCATTCAGCGCAGCAAGCTTTGATTTCAAGCATAACGCCGATTTTTCCGCCCATGTGAACGTAAGAATGAATGAAAGAATTCTCGCCTGCTTCGTATTTTACGAATCTTCTCGGTTTGATGTTCTCGCCGATGACTGCAACAGCTTCTTTAGTCATGGTCTCAACTTCCGCATTGTAGAAATTCTCTTCCATAGAAACGACCTGATTTTCCTCTTTCGCGTTCTTTGCGAAGTAGTCAAGCATGGTCTTCGAAAGAGCTTTGAA